>CAZFGP010000082.1:0-19389 GCA_964518685.1 uncultured Terrimonas sp. | reverse complement strand
AATTTTAAATGCACCCGAAATATGAACGGCTGTTAGTTTAAGATTGAAACGCTTATTTTTGCTATCTTTTAAAACGGGCAACCATATGCAATTTCAGTTAACCGAAGAACAATTAATGATACAAAAAGCCGCTCGTGATTTTGCGCAAAACGAATGTTTGCCGGGCGTGATTGAAAGAGATGAGCATCAGCAGTTTCCTCTGAAACAGGTAATGCAATTGGCGGAATTGGGGTTTTTAGGCATGATGACTTCGCCGGAATATGGTGGATCAGGTATGGATACCATCTGTTATGTGCTGGCGATGGAAGAAATAAGTAAGGTAGATGCAAGCACGAGCGTTTGTATGAGTGTAAACAACAGTCTGGTATGTTGGGGATTGGAGAAATATGGTACGGTTGAACAGAAAAAACGGTACCTGGTTCCATTGGCGCAGGGGCGAAAAAATGGTTCCTTATATATAGGTGCTTTTTTGCTGAGTGAACCTGAAGCAGGAAGTGATGCCAGCTCGCAACATACGATGGCAGTGGATAAAGGAGATCATTATGTTATTAATGGCATTAAAAACTGGATTACCAATGGAGGCAATGCAAGTGTTTACCTGGTAATGGCGCAAACCGATGCCTCTAAAGGCAGTAAGGGGATTGATGTATTTATAGTGGAGAAAAATACTGCCGGAATAACAGTTGGGCCTAAAGAGAACAAGTTGGGTATTCGGGGGAGTGACACACATAGTGTCCTGTTTCAGGATGTGAAGGTGCCGAAAGAGAACCGAATAGGGCCAGACGGTTTTGGGTTTAAATTTGCTATGCAAACACTTGAAGGAGGACGAATAGGGATTGCGGCTCAGGCCCTGGGGATTGCGGCTGGCGCTTATGAACGGGCGCTGAATTATGCAAAACAACGCAAAGCTTTTGGAAAGGAAATTGCTCAGCATCAGGCCATTCAGTTTAAATTGGCAGATATGGCTACCCGCATAGAAGCCGCCCGCTTACTGTGTATGCAGTCTGCCTGGGAAAAAGATAATGGACATGATTACGCGGTGAGCAGTTCTATGGCAAAGGTGTTTGCTTCCGAAACTGCAATGTGGGTGACCACTGAGGCAGTACAAATTCATGGCGGCTATGGTTATGTAAAGGAATTTCATGTGGAACGCATGATGAGAGATGCTAAAATTACACAGATTTATGAGGGAACCAGTGAGGTTCAGCGAATTGTAATAGGAAGAGGGATTTTGAAATAGTTATTAGTTTTTGGTTTTGCGTTTTGTGTTTTGTGTTTGGATGGGAAGATTCCGGGGTGAACATTGTTGCGGATTAAGCGTGTTAACAGTATTAAGACTGGATATTTATGGCGATTAATAAAACTGCGTACTATCGTATTAAACAGGAATTAGAAGAAAAAAAGGCAACTCTGGTAGCCGTATCTAAAACCAAACCCGTTTCAGACATCCTTGCGCTATATGATTTGGGACATCGGGATTTTGGGGAAAACTATGTTCAGGAATTGGTAGCCAAACAAAAGCAACTGCCTTCTGATATCCGCTGGCATTTCATTGGGCACCTGCAGCGCAATAAGGTAAAGGAAATCGTGCCTTTTGTTCATCTCATTCAGGGTACAGACAGTTTAAAACTCCTGACTGAAATCAACAAGCAGGCAATACATGGTGGGCGAGCGGTAGGCGTTTTATTGCAGGTACATATTGCCCGGGAGGATACCAAGTTTGGTTTGGACGAAAAAGAATTGGAAGAGATTATAAGTCAAAAGAACAGGTTTTCAAATATTAATATAAGGGGGCTGATGGGTATGGCTTCATTAACAGAAGATGAACAAATAATCCGGGAAGAATTTCGCAGGTTGAAAACCCTTCAAAAACGGTTTATTCCCTATGGCGCCGACAACCCATTGCCCGTCTTGTCAATGGGGATGAGCAGTGATTATGCCATTGCTCTTGAAGAAGGGAGCACGATGATAAGAATTGGTAGTTTGTTATTTGGTTCCCGGAACTGATAACAGGGGAATTAGATAATATAACTGAAAACAAATGGCTATATTCCTTAATGTGTCAATGGTATTCACGATTTCAGCCACTTTTAGAGGGGGGATTAAAAAATAAAACGCTTCTGCGGAGGCTTGTTTTTATATAACAAATTCAGGTTGAAACCCTATCTTTGCCCCCACTTTAAACTTTTGTAAACGTTTTTTTTGTATGCAACTGAAAGGTTTGGTCTCTGTTTTTGCGATTGCTTTGATAGCTATATCCTTTTACCAACTGCATTTTACCTGGGTGGTACAGAACCATGAAGGGAAGATGGAGAAGCAGGCCCGGAATTGGGTCAATTCTCATTTTAGCGGAGTTTCTCAGGAGGCAAAAGATTCCGCTTATGAAAAAAGGTTGAGTCATTTGTTAGATAGTACCAAAACAACCATCATAACTTATAGTATTAATGGGGCTACTACCTATCAGAAAGCCAAGGAACAGGAATTAAGCCTTGGATTGGATTTGCAGGGAGGTATGAGTGTCACTATGGAAGTGGAATTGGAAGACCTGCTCCGTTCAGTTTCAAATAATCCCAAAGATCCCGGTCTTAATAATGCATTGCAACTGGCTACTCAGCGCCGGGGCACCACCGATGCCGACTATATAAGTTTATTTGAAACAGCCTATGAGGAAGTAAATCCCACCGGTAAACTTTCGGGTTTATTTGCCAATGCTGGTCAACGGAATATTAAATTGGAAGATTCGGATGATCAGGTGGTGTCTAAACTTCGGACAATGGCTAACGAAGCGTTTCAAAATACTTTCCGGGTTTTATCCAAGCGTATTGATCAGTTTGGGGTTGCCCAGCCCAATATTAATCCCGATCCACGAAAAGGAACAATTAGCGTGGAACTTGCCGGAGTGAAAGATGATCCGGAAAGAGTGCGAAAAATTTTGCAGGCAACAGCAAACCTCCAATTTTGGGAGGTGTACAACCAGGGTGAACTTGCTCAGTCCTTCAGTCAGGCAGAAGATGCTATTAAAAAAATAGGACAAGGGCAGACTTCAATCGCAGATACAACAAAAGAAGAGGAAAAGCCTGCTGAGCCTACGGCATCTGCGGATACTACTAAAACGCTCTCCTTGTCCGACCTGTCTGCTGATACCGCTAAGAAGGACGCAACTGCAGCACTTACAGAACCTGTTTCACCCAGTCATACTATTATGGGGTTATTGATGCAGGCTCCTCAGGGAGACCCGGCAATTGCTTACGTACAGATAAAGGATACGGCCCGGTTAAATGAAAATCTGGAATTGGTACATGACATATTCCCTCCCAATGCTAAATTCTTATATGGAATCGGTTCCAGGAATGGTGCTGCCCAATCCAATGTCCTGCCTTTATATGTTGTAAAAACACTGGATGGAGAGAAGGCGCCTTTAGAAGGAGATGACGTAGAAGAATCCATGATATCTTATGATGAACGGGGCCGTCCGGCAGTTTCGCTGAGAATGACCAAACAGGGTACGAAAAAATGGGGCGACCTCACTACAGAAAATGTTAATAAGCCCATAGCCATTGCGTTGGATGATATTATTTATTCGGCGCCTAATGTAATCAACCCGATATTAGATGGCAATTCTCAAATATCAGGGAGCTTTAGTGTGGAAGAAGCCTCCGATCTGGCTAATATTCTTCAATCCGGTCAGTTGGCTGCACCGGCAAGAATAGTACAGGAGCAGACCGTTGGACCAACTTTAGGTAAAGAGGCGGTAAGAGGCGGAGCCATGTCTTTTGCCCTTTCTTTTGTTCTGATTATGGCGCTTATGGTACTTTATTTCAACACCAGCGGATGGATTGCTAATATTGCCCTGTTGTTGAATATGTTTTTCACGATCGGTATTTTGAGTGGACTCGGTGCTACGCTTACGTCTGCAAGTATTGCGGCTTTAGTGCTGGCTATCGGGATGGCAGTAGATACTAACGTGTTGATCTTTGAACGCATTAAAGAAGAAATTATCTGGGGTAAAAGTTATGCTACGGCTGTGGATCACGGGTACAACAGGTCTTTACCACCTGTATTGGATGCGCAGATTACCACCTTAATAACAGGATTCGTATTGTATTTCTTTGGCACCGGTCCAATTAAGGGATTTGCCACTACCCAGATTATTGCCATTATTCTTAACCTGTTTTGCGCTATCCTGATTGCAAAAATGATTTCCGAATGGTGGACCAATAAAAAGGGCCGTCACTTTGAATATTTTACGAAGCTATCCAGACTCATCTTCAAAAAAGCTCATTTTAAATTTGTGGAAGCCCGCAAATACGCCTATATCATTTCTGCTCTGGTATTCATATTTGGAATAGGTTCTTTCTTTTATGGGTTTGATCAGGGCGTTGAATATAAAGGAGGCAGAAGCTATACCATTCGTTTTGATCATCCTCAAAATGGCGATGAGCTAAAGAATACTTTACAGAAGGTATTTGGTGAATATCCTGTCATTAAAACGGTGGGAGAGGCCAGGACATTGAATATTACTACCTCGTTTGAAAAAGAAAATCCATCACGTACTGCCGATTCTCTGGTGGAAGCAACCTTATTTGAAGGACTGAAACCGTTTTTGGCTGGCGGCACTACGTATTCTGACTTTAAAAGGGTATATCTGCAAAGTTCTCAGAGCGTGCAACCTTCTATTTCTGAAGATCTGAAGCGGGGGGCCATAACAGCCACTATAGTATCTATTGTTTTAATCTTCTTGTATATTTTCATCCGCTTCCGCGACTGGAGGTTTTCCTTTGGTACTATCTTTTCGTTGCTGCATGATGTATTGGTTACGTTAGCCGTGTTCTCCTTCTTCCGGCATATAATGCCTTTCCCGCTTGAAATAGACCAGCATTTTATCGCGGCTATCTTAACGGTGGTAGGGTATTCTATGAACGATACGGTGGTAGTGTTTGACCGAATCAGAGAATATAGCGGGACGATGAAAGGAGAAAGTAATCCGAAGATCATTAATGCAGCTATTAATGATACCCTAAGCCGGACTATTATGACCTCAGTAACGGTGTTTATAGTGGTATTGGTATTGTTTATTTTTGGTGGGGAGGTAACGCGTGGATTTGCCTTTGCCATGTTGATTGGGGTAGTTACCGGTGTATACTCTTCAATTTTTGTTGCAGCGCCATTCCTGGTTGATTTTGCAAAAAACAAGCCATTAGGCAAACTCACTCCTGCAGAAACAAGAAAATTGGAAAAATCCAAAAAAGCTGCGGCGACAACACATTAATTGCATTACGCTTTAATAAAAACGGGCCCCGGAAAGAACGTCCGGGGCTTTTTTTATAGCTTAGGCATGAAAAGGAATAATGCTGAAAACAGGAAATGGCTTTAAATGAAAAATATATGAGCCGGTGTGTCCAACTGGCGCTATGCGGTTCCGGGTATGTGGCGCCCAATCCTATGGTTGGGGCGGTATTGGTTTATAAAGATCGCATCCTTGGTGAAGGATATCACCACGGGTTTGGAATGCCCCACGCCGAGGTGAATTGTATAGCATCAGTAAAAGAACAGGATCGCCATCTCATTAGCAACAGCACTTTATTTGTATCCTTAGAGCCTTGCGCTCATTTTGGTAAAACGCCCCCTTGTACAGACCTGATTATTGATCATAAAATTCCTGAGGTGGTTATTGGATGCAGGGATCCTTTTCCTGAAGTGAATGGCAAAGGCATTGAAAAATTGATACAGACTGGGGTTCGCGTCACCGTTGGTATACTGGAGAAGGAATGTCAGGCAGTAAATAAACGATTCTTTATTTTTCATAAGTTACGTCGTCCTTATATTATCCTTAAATGGGCGCAAAGTGGAAATGGCGCCATAGCCGGTACCGACGACCAGAGAATTCAGATCAGTAACAGTTATACCAACCGGCTGGTTCACCGTTGGCGCAGCGAGGAAGCAGCTATCCTGGTAGGAACCCGCACCGCCCGGTTAGACGATCCTTCTCTTACCACAAGATTATGGCCAGGAAAAAATCCGGTGAGACTGGTAATTGATAGCAAACTTCAATTATCGCAAACCCTTCAGGTGTTCAATAAAAAATCGGCTACTGTAATTTTTAATACAATCAGGGAAAGATTACCAGAAGAGAAGGCAGATTTATCTCCCGGGGTATGGTATTATAAAGTGGAGAATGACAATAGCCTGATTTCTCAGATGTTGGAGGCTTTATATCATTTTCAGTTGCAAAGTGTATTGGTGGAAGGTGGTACCCACCTGCTGCAATCGTTTATAGATGAAAATCTATGGGATGAAGCAAGGGTGATTACTAATGAGGAACTGTTTCTGGAGAATGGGTTACCTGCACCCCAACTGAAAGGAGCAATAGCCGTGGATAATCTTACTATTGCATCGGATCGGATTGCATGTTATGCTAATCAGGCAGGATTATAAAAGAAAATAGTATTGATGGATTATTATTGTACTGTGGAGCAAAAGGGCAATGCTGAATATAAAGATCGGGGGAGCCGGTTTATTGCCTGCCTGGTTCCCTTAAAGTCGGCTGGTGATTTTAAAAGTGAACTGGAGCAGATCAAAAAGGATTTTCCAAAAGCTTCACATTATTGTTTTGCGTATCGGATAGGATTAGATGGTAATCAATTTCGTTCCAATGATGATGGAGAGCCTTCAGGTACGGCAGGGAAGCCCATTTTGAATGTTATTGAAAGCCGGCAGTTAACCGATGTTCTGATAGTGGTGGTTCGTTATTTTGGAGGTACCTTATTGGGTGTTCCGGGTTTGATTAACGCCTATCGAACGGCTGCGGCTTTAGTACTGCAAACCGTGCCGGTTGTTCAAAAGGCAGTAGAACATCAGTTCCGGCTGCAATTTGATTATACGGTACTGAACCAGGTAATGATCATTATAAAGCAATATAGTTGCAGCATTAACGAACAACAACTGCAGTTGTTTTGTACCATGCAGATAGGGGTCCCGCTAAACAGGATGGAGGAAGTGTTGTATAAATTTGAAGAGATACGGGGTCTGGAAATAAATAAGATAGGGTGAAGAAGATTGAAGCACGATGGCATTACAGTTTGAATTGAAGTGGCAATCAGGGGAGGGTCAACCTTTTTATTTCCACTAATAGCTAAAATCTTGCAGACGTTTCTTAGAACATGACAACTAAATTCTTTCTCTTTCTAAAAATTCTTTTGCGGTGGCTTTAAATTCATCTAAAGAGGTAAACTGTTTGTCAATTGTGTTTGTAAGCCTTGACCTGTCTTTTCGGGGCAATTTTTCAAAATCTTCATTTACAACCCAACCTCTGAAATTAAGTTTTTGCAGCCTGTATTCTAAGCAACTGATTGTAGCGAGTCTTGCTTTAAAGGCATCTTTTACACCAAACAAATATTACCTTCTTCTTCCAATAAGCTATTCTCTGCAAGTATCCTTTGTAAAATTGATTCTTTGTTTTCGGTATCAATATCGTATGTGTATGACAGCCGTTGCAAGGTCAAACCAAAATCACAAAGCCTAAATTTGTTCTTGTCTTTCTGTATGTTAATATTTCTTCCATTTTTGATTTATTAAAATCCAAATTCCAATTGTCCTGACGGTGGAGGAAAGTATCTTCTCCGATCTGCCGCTAAAATATTTATATGTTTTACATAAAACTGAATTGCACCCTCCAAGGTCGCATATTCCTCTGTTTCTCCATGTAGCCCGTTACACCTAAACAGACAGATTTTGCCCTTTTCTTCTTTTGGTACATATACAAGCCCTATTGAAAAATTTTCATGAAAAAAGGTATTCCTGGATATAAAGCCCTTAAAATCATATTGGCCATCAACAGAGGACATATCAAAAACCAATTTGTAGCTACAACGACTGATTCCTGAATCTTTCGGGGCTTCAATAATAGTCTTTGGGCAGACAATCAAATTTTGTATTAGCTGGTCAGTATACATTATATATCAATAGAAAAGGAAGCATAAACATATAAAAATTTGATAATCAATTCAAAAACTCAACGACAATTCACAGACAAAGTTGGCGCCGCAAAATCCTATACTTCACTAATTGAAAACAATACAAGCGACATGAGATGATCTATTATTCATGCACAGCGTTCAAGATGGACTCGGCGGTGATTTATAATTACCCTTAATTCGTGCATTCGTGGCAATCCATTCATAGCCACTAATACACGAATAAACATTGCATTCATTCGAATATCACTCTGCGTACTATTATGATATTATCTGTGAAACTGCAACATCCATTCGTATATATTCATGTTGTTCTCCTTATAGGTAAGGCTATAGGCCTTTGTCCAGGCATCGTGTCCTTTGTCCTCGTCCTGAAAAATTGTGGCTTTTGGTTTGGGGTTTGGCTTGTATTTATTTATTAAATTAACATAGCCGGTTGTATTATCTACGGAAACTTTATTGTCATACTGATTATGAAAGGCCCATACCGGAAGTTTTTTTTCTGCCATCATTTTGGCTTTTTGGTCATTGGGTGCAGATGCGCCGCATACAGGCACTATGGCTGCCACCTTAGAGGCGTATTTTCCGGCATAATCCCAGGTAGCACCTCCTCCCATACTTAATCCGGTAACGTAGATCCTGTTTTGATCAATTCTTAAGGCTGAGATAAAGTAATTGATAACGGCATTGATGTCATCGGCTGTTGGCCAAGACTTAAACTGAGGTGCAATCATTATAAAAGAGTGGTTTTTGCCTGCTACCGTAAAGCCGGCAGGAAATTGTTTCTTTTTTATCAGATTGAAAGGTCCGCTGGCTACCTTGGACAACTCTTTTTCAGTTCCATTACCAAGGGCGCTTTGTCCATGCAGGAATAGAATTAAGGGATATTTTTTAGTGCCTGAATCATATCTAACGGGGATGGCCTTGAAGTAACCACCACAGTTTGAAGTGATATCTTTTGTTACGGCTGAAAGAACCGGAGGTTGTGTTTCAGGTTTATCTCCAAGGTCTTCTTTTGTTACAGGGTTGGTTGTTTTTGGAGGACTCGTGTTTTCGTTTGGCTCTATTCTTAATGATGCAGGATCTTTTTTACAGGAAAAAAGAATTCCAATAAATGCACACATTACAAATGAGCGCAGGATTAAAGTTTTCATGGGGTATCAGAATTTGTTATAAAACGGAGTATCCCCCTGTGTTATTCAAATCTGATACCGGAATAGGTTGATAAATGTGAAAATTTATTCTTCCATCTCTTTCTTGATCTCTTCTGACGGAGTTACCAGCACTTTATCAATACGATGTCCGTCCATATCGGCTATTTCAAAAGTGAAGCCGCGCCACTCCAGTTTATCTCCCGTAAAAGGAATGCGCTCCAATTGATGTAAGATAAAACCGGCAAGCGTATCAAAGTCCTGCTCACCCTCATTGATCCAGTCGGTTTTTTCAAACCTGCTCAGGAAGTCATAAAAAGGAATCTGTCCATCCACAAAAAAAGTTCCGTCTTCCCGTTTAACAATTTCGTAATCTTCTCCATCTGGTTGAGGAATATCTCCAACTATGGCTTCCAGAATGTCATTAAGCGTAATCATTCCCAAAAGACTTCCATATTCATCTACTACAAAACAACAATGTATTTTGCTCTCCTTAAATCGCTCCAATACATGATAAGCGGTATTGTTTTCGGGAACAAACAAAGCGGGTCGCATTATATTGAGTAATGGCGTTGCACTTTCATATAAATACAAATCCTTAACAGATACCACCCCTTTAATATCATCAATGTGGTCTTCGCAAACCGGATAAACCGAATGAGGCTCAGTGACAATGATTTCTTTTAATTTATCCTTGTCATTATTCAGGTTAAACCATACAATATCATTACGGTGGGTCATCAAAGAGGTGATATTGCGGTCGCCTAAATGAAAAACACGTTCTATAATTTCCTGTTCTGCTTCTTCAATAGTTCCCTGTTCGGTACCCTCATGAATAATGGCTTTAATCTCCTCTTCCGTTACCTGGTTATCTTTACCCTTAATATTTAGAAACTTGATGGTATAAAAAGTTGACTTAGTTAATAGCCAAACAAAGGGATAGGTAATAGTGCTGAGCATACGCATTGGGGATGCAATCAGTTTGATTATTCCTTCCGGACGGGAAAGTCCGATGCGTTTAGGTACCAGCTCCCCCAGTACCAGCGTGAAATAAGTTAAAATGACTACGATAATAGCAGTAGCAGCTCCGTTGGCAAAAGGGCGGATCCAGTCAAAACGTTCGAGGTAAACAATAAGGTCTGTTTTCAACGCTTCACTTGAAAAAATACCGGTAAGAATACCAATGAGCGTAATACCGATTTGAACGGTAGAAAAGAAGGCGTCGGACTTGTTGATTAGTTTCAGAGCCTCTTTTGCTTTTTTATCCTCTTTTGCTGCCTGTGTTTCTAATTTTGTTTTTCGGGAAGACACAAGAGCCATTTCTGCCATAGAAAATATGCCGTTCAAGAAAATTAATCCCAGTATAATCAAAATTTCGATCATAATAATATGAAGTTAAGCTAAGCCGGGCAAACCTATCTTTTTATTGAAGACCCAGGCCGTGCCAAAACCAATAATGCAGCCTAATAGCGATCCGCAGAAAATGTCTAAAGGGAAATGTACTCCTACATATATCTGGGCATATGATATGGCAAAAGCCCACAAAAATAGCAGCCATCGCCAATGCTTTGGAATGAAAAAAAGAGTAATAAAAGCAAACATGGCCATTCCGAAATGATTGGTGGCATGAGAAGAGGTAAAACTATAAGGGCCACCACAACCCACCACTTTTCTCACCCCATGTGCTAAATGAGGATCGGCACAGGGGCGCAACCGCCCTACCCAGGGCTTGATGAGCGAACTGCTGATGAAATCGGTTAATGCGAAATTGATGAGGAAAAACGCAAGCCACATTAATCCCTTCTTCTTAAAATTTAAAATAACAAAAACTACAGTAAATAAATACAATGGCGACCAGAAATACTGGTTTCTTAGCGCAGGCAAAAGCCAGTCGAGAAACGAATTGTGCCACTGCCCGTTTATTTTAAAAAACAGTTCAATATCGTACCGGATCAGACTGTTCATAGGTTCAGCTTTTGATTGGCGACAGAGACATGTGTAGCTGTTTTAAAGTACAAGGTCTGATAATCGGATGATTGATAATACGTGAAGAGCCTACGGTTGCCCGCCATGAATGCGATGAATTGTTTGAGCAAATGTAACTATAGTTTTATAAAATTTAAACTAAGTTTGCATCCATAAAATTATAAGTACAGTGGCATTGATTAAGAGTATTTCCGGAATCAGAGGTACAATAGGAGGGCAGCCGGGTGAAACGCTTTCGCCTTTGGATGTCGTGAAATTTACAGCAGCTTATGGAAGCTGGTTGCTAAAAAATACCGGAAATAATAAGGTAGTGGTGGGCAGAGATGGAAGAATTAGCGGACAGTTAATTCAAAATATTGTGATCAGTACCCTGAATGCCCTGGGGATTGATGTGGTAAATCTTGGGCTGAGTACTACGCCTACGGTAGAAATGGCGGTGGTAATGGAAAATGCCGGCGGAGGAATTATCTTAACCGCCAGCCATAATCCAAAGGAATGGAATGCCTTAAAACTGTTGAACAATAAAGGGGAGTTTATCTCCGGGACGGAAGGAAACGAGGTATTGAAGATGGCGGCAGAAGAGCAGTTCAACTTTGCCTCAGTAGATAAATTGGGATCCATCAGAAATGATGACTCCTATCTTCAAAAGCATCTGGAAGCTATAAAATCCCTGGATCTCGTAGACACGGCAATTATAAAAGAAAGAAGGTTTAAAATCGTTGTTGATCCGGTAAACAGTACCGGAGCATTATTTGTGCCTGAATTGTTGAAAGCATTGGGTGTAGAAGAGCAGGATATTACGGTTATTAATGAGGAGATTAATGGAAAATTTGCTCATAATCCCGAACCGCTCCCCGAAAATCTGGTTGAATTAAGCAATACCGTGAAGAGAAATGCCGCTGATTTGGGAATAGCCGTAGATCCTGATGTAGACCGGCTCTGTTTTGTGTGTGAAGATGGCAGTATGTTTGGAGAAGAATATACGCTGGTTGCCGTGGCGGACTATGTACTGAGCAGGAGAGCAGGCAATACGGTAAGCAATCTTTCATCCACGCGCGCATTAAAAGATGTGACAATACGACACGGCGGACAGTATCATCCCAGCGCTGTGGGAGAGGTAAATGTAGTGGCTCGAATGAAGGAGGTGCATGCGGTAATTGGAGGAGAAGGAAACGGCGGAATTATTTTGCCGGATTTGCATTATGGACGTGATGCCCTGGTGGGGATTGCGTTGTTTCTTACCCATCTCGCAAAATCACAAAAGAGTATCAAACAACTGAGGCGCACTTATCCGGATTATTTTATCAGCAAAAACAAATTGGAATTAGGAAAAGGAATTGATGTTAAAGAAATATTTGATAAAATTAAAGCCAAATACAAAAATCAACCGGTGAATACTGAGGATGGGTTAAGAATTGAGTTTGATAATGACTGGGTACATCTGCGTACCAGTAATACGGAACCCATTATTCGTATTTATGCAGAGAGCAATTTTGAATCTACTGCTAATAATATCGCCATGCGATTGATGCAGGATATCAAAGAAATGAAGTAGGCGATTGATAAAGTTGGGATATCATGCAAAAGAGAATATATTTTGACAATGCCGCTACCACCGCCCTCGCTCCGGAAGTTCTGGAAGTGATGATGCCTTACCTGACTGAAAAGTTTGGCAATCCATCCTCAGTGTATTCTTACGGCAGAGAAAGCAGGTCCGCCGTTGAAAGTGCCCGGAAACAGGTAGCACAGGCGCTCAATGCCCGCACGGGAGAAATCTTTTTCACCAGCGGAGGTACCGAGAGCAACAACACAGCCATCACCGGCGCGGTAAGAAATTTAGGTTGTAAACGAATCATCTCATCGCCTATTGAACATAACGCCGTCTTAAATACCGTAGAGTATCTGCAGATGCACGACGAGGCACAGTTTCTTCCGGTCAGGATTTTGCCGAACGGACATATTGATCTGGAACACCTGGAGCAGTTATTAGCAGAGGATCAGGGAAAGACATTGGTTACCCTTATGCACGCCAATAATGAAATTGGCAACCTGCTGGATATAGAAACAGTATCGCGGCTGTGCCAAAAATATGGCGCCGTCTTTCATTCCGACATGGTGCAGACAGTGGGGCATTATCCAATAGATCTGCAACGCACACCGGTTCATTTCATTTCCGGTTCCGCTCATAAGTTTCATGGACCCAAAGGAGCGGGATTATTGTATATTAATGAGAAAATACATATTGAGCCTTTTATGCACGGAGGCGGGCAGGAAAGAAAGATGCGCTCGGGAACGGAAAATTTATACGGTATTGTAGGACTTGCGGCAGCTTTGAAGTTAGCTTTAGACGGATATGAAACAGACAGTGCACATATATGGTCGTTAAAGATGTATATGGCAGAACAGTTGAAAAACTATATTCCGGGTATTGAATTTAATGGGGATTACAATGGGCAAAGTTTGTATACGGTATTGAATGCAAATCTTCCGAAAACGGATAAATCAGAGATGCTTTTGTACAACCTCGATATGAATCAGATCTGTGTATCTGCTGGCAGCGCCTGCTCCAGCGGTGCTGTCAGAGGATCGCATGTGATCCGGGCTTTGAATAAAGAACCAGATGCTGTAGCACTACGGTTTTCTTTTTGCAAACATAATACCAGGGAAGAAGTAGATGCGGTGGTTGAAAAACTGAAGGACTTAGTCTGCTGATTTTGAAGATAGCAATACTAATTCTTTATGGAGGTTAAGTACCTGAGGTGTCAGAAGCATTTGCTCATCATTATATAATACAAAATCACAGAGTTTCATTTTTAGTTCTTCCTTGATCTGACTGTTCATTCGCTTTAAAACAGATGCCCGATCTGTATTATCCCGTTGCATGGTTCTTTGCAGGCGAAGAGACTTAGGAGCATATACTCCAATTACCAGGTCGAGTGTTTCCTGCGATCCGCTTTCAAAGATCAGGGCAGCTTCCTTGATTACGTAGGCAGTATTTTGTTGCAGCATCCAGTTTTTTGCAGCCTGAAGAACTGCCGGATGAACCAAAGCATTCAGCTTCATCCGTTTCTCTTCGTCCTGGAAGACTGCGGAAGCCATGAAATTGCGGTCAAGACGTCCTGCCTGATATGCACTTGAACCAAAATATGAGATGATGGCTGCTTTGAGGGTTTCATCTTCGTTCATTATTGTCTTTGCAATGCTGTCAGCATCAAAAACGGGAATCCCAAGAATTCCGAAAATACGGGCAACCGTACTCTTGCCGGAACCAATTCCCCCCGTTAAGCCTATTTTCAACACAATAATCTTTTTTATAGAAAAACAAAAATCCGAAATCCTGATATAAAAAGGATTTCGGATCGGATGATTTATGAATTGAAGCCAGATTACTTCTTGTCAATAGAGGTGGCGTTGTTCAGTTGTTTGCTCCATTCCATACTTATGGCGCTTTTCTCAATACGCAGATAGCTTCCGGGGCTAACTTCCAACTGAATGATGTTGTCTTCGATTTTTTCTATTTTCCCGTGTATTCCTGCTATGGTCACTATCCTGTCGCCCCTTTGCAGACTGTTCTGGAAGTTTTTGGCTTCTTTAGCCTTTTTGGTTTGCGGACGAATCATAAAAAGATAGAACACAGCAATAATACCCACAAGCATAATCATTTGCATCATCTGGGCATTGCCTCCGCCACTTTGTAATAAAACGAAATAATGGTTCATGTTGATTTTTTAAATTTAAGATGCTAACCTTTTTTATTAACAATTACATTAAAACTCAATTGATAAATTTCTGGTTGTGTATTTGATATAACAGTAATGGTTTTATGATTAGGTCCAGGCTTACCCTCGCTATTAAACAAAGCCTTGATATAACCTTCCTTTCCCGGGGCAACCGGTTCAAGAGGCTTTTCAGCCACAGTACAGCCACAGGAAGGACGTACTTCCTTAATGACCAGCGGTTGATCGCCTGTGTTCTTAAAACGATACGAGATTTCGATTTTTTCTCCTTCTGTTATTGCCCCTTTATCTAAAGTGGAATCGAGCCATTGGATGGTGGTATAGACCGCGGATTGCTGTAAACCTTCATCCGTACCGGTTTTAACAGGCTGAGTGGTAGTGGACTGACAGGACGTAAAACCAATTGCCACTGCAACCCATAGAAAAAGAAACCCTTTGGTCATACTTTACCTTAACTTTAAGATTGCAAATGTAGGTATTTGAAGGTATATCGCCTCTTTATCCCCGATACTAATTTGAGGATTTTTTATATAACACTTTCTGCAATTTACCTTGCGATAGCAACTCCTTATGGATATTGTCCAGAATACCGTTCACAAATTGCCCGCTTTGGGGGGTGCTGTATTCTTTTGCCAGGTCAATATATTCGTTAATCGTTACTTTGGGAGGGATGGTTTCAAAATACAAAAACTCACAGACGCCCATCTTCATCAGGATCATGTCCAGCATAGCAATTCTTTCCACATCCCAGTTTTTCAATTTGGGGCGGATCAGTTCCATGCAATACTCTTCTTTTTCCAATACCGCCTGGAGAAGATCAGTTGCAAATTTCCTTTTCTCCGTTCCCAGAAGGTCCTGAAAGTTACAATTAACCGGTTTTTGCAGATAGTTGAGCAATAGTTGTCTCATCATTTCTACATCATCATCCCAATGGATAAAATTGTCTTCCATTTCAGAGATAAAATCATCATTCGCCAGCATCAGATCGGTGAAGATAAATTCCAGGATATCTTTTTCAGTTTTGTGGTCCCGGCTCTGTTCTGCAATATATGCCCGGTATACCTCGCTCTCCGTAAGTTGTTGATAGGTTTTACGTATCGTATCCGCATTGTCCCATTGTTGAGGAATAACTTCTTTACAGGCTTTCTGAAAAGAGGGGTTTTCTTTTATTTTCCAGATCAGTTGATTGCCGGCTATTTTGATATTCACATTGAGATCCTGTTCGGTAGGCAGGTGTTTAGACGACCGGTGGACGGAATCTTTCTCTGCATATCCTGCTACCTGCATGATAAAATGTATGAGATAAAGAAATATCTCCCCCGATTGTGCTAAATGCCTTTCTAATAATTTGCTGGCCTTATCTTTTTGTTCCTCCGCTGCCTCAATGGCATACAGGGTTTGCATTATTTTAACCCGAATATTTCTTCTGCTGATCATGATAAAGAACTGTTATGCGGCGGCGAAGGTAGTTTAAAAGTTAGAAAGTGGCAAGTGGGAGAGAGAAGGGGTGATCCGATGATCAGTGATCTGGAGATCGGTGATCTGGTGATCGGTGGATGCCGGGGGCAACTTCAAATCTTAAATCTCAAATCTCCAACATTACTTCCTTTGTGCAAATTTGACATGTTTTGCGGGTTGATTTTCTGCCAACTTTTTCCGAAGATCATTGAAACGATGAAAAAACTGTTATTTTTTCCGTCTGTCCTGCTTTGGCATGTTATTCGTTCGGCAAAGACTGTCTTAAAGATTTTAAAAATCAATCTTTAACAACTTAAAAACTATTAAAATTATGGCTAAAAAGTTGAATGTAACTCCACTTCACGACAGGGTGATTGTAAAACCCGCTGCTGCAGAAGAAAAAACTGCGGGAGGAATTATTATACCTGATACAGCAAAAGAAAAACCCCAACGTGGTACTGTTGTAGCCGCCGGACCGGGCAAAAAAGATGAGCCGGTAAGCGTTAAATCAGGCGATACTGTTTTATATGGCAAATATTCCGGTACTGAAATCACTATTGACGGAGCAGATTATCTTATTATGAGAGAGTCTGATATCCTGGCAATTGTGTAATGAATTACAAACGCGATTGTTCTAACAGATAGACAATTTCAAATTTCAAATCTTAAATTTCAAATTATTGATATTATGGCAAAACAATTATTCTTCGAAGTAGAAGCACGCAATAGAATGAAAAGAGGCGTAGACGTCCTGGCCAATGCGGTGAAGGTTACCCTCGGTCCCAAAGGGCGCAATGTAGTATTGGAAAAAAAGTTTGGCGCTCCTTCAGTAACAAAGGATGGCGTTACGGTTGCTAAAGAAATTGAACTGGAAGACCCTATCGAAAACATGGGCGCTCAGATGGTGAAAGAAGTAGCCAGTAAAACGGCTGATATTGCAGGTGATGGTACCACTACGGCTACTGTTCTGGCACAGTCTATTATTGGTGAAGGCTTAAAAAACGTAGCTGCCGGGGCTAATCCTATGGATCTGAAACGCGGTATTTCCAAAGCTGTTGAAAAAGTGGTGGAACATTTGCGCAGCCAGACCCAGACTGTGGGTTCTGACAGTAAAAAGATCCAGCAGGTAGCATCTATTTCTTCCAACAATGATGATACTATTGGAAAGCTTATTGCAGAAGCATTTGCAAAAGTGGGTAAGGATGGAGTAATCACAGTTGAAGAAGCCCGTGGTACAGAAACCTTAGTGGAAGTTGTGGAAGGAATGCAATTTGACCGTGGATATGTTTCTCCCTACTTTGTTACCAACAGCGAAAAGATGGAAGCTGAACTGGAAAAACCCTATATCCTGATCTACGACAAAAAGATCAGCGCTATGAAGGATATCCTTCAGGTTCTGGAAAAAGTGGCTCAGCAGGGCGCTCCTTTACTGATTATTGCCGAAGACTTGGAAGGGGAAGCGCTGGCTACCCTGGTAGTAAATAAGTTACGTGGCACGTTAAAAGTAGCTGCTGTAAAAGCCCCCGGTTTTGGCGACAGAAGAAAAGAAATGCTGACCGATATTTCTATCTTAACCGGCGGAACTGTAATCAGCGAAGAATTGGGTCATAAATTAGAAGCTGCCGATCTCACTTCTTTGGGAAGAGCAGAAAGGGTGGTAATTGATAAAGACAATACTACTATTGTTGGCGGTAAAGGCAAGAAGGTGGATATCACCGGCCGTATCAATCAGATTAAGGCACAGATTGAAGTGACCACTTCTGATTATGACAAGGAAAAATTGCAGGAACGCCTCGCTAAATTGAGTGGTGGTGTAGCTGTATTACATGTAGGCGCTGCTACCGAAGTAGAAATGAAGGAAAAGAAAGACCGTGTGGATGATGCGTTGCACGCTACCCGTGCTGCTGTTCAGGAAGGGATCGTACCCGGTGGTGGAGTGGCTTATATCCGTGCCATAGAATCGCTGGAGAAATTCAAGGGACTAAATGAAGATGAACTTACCGGAATTGCTATTGTGAAGAGAGCTATCGAAGAGCCCCTTCGCCAGATCGTGGCCAACAGCGGTATCGAAGGCAGTATTGTGGTTCAGAAAGTAAAAGAAGGCGCCGGGGATTATGGCTTTAATGCAAGAACCGAAGTGTATGAAAACCTGTTTAAAGCGGGTGTAATTGATCCTACGAAAGTGGCCCGTATTGCACTTGAAAATGCCGCTTCTATTGCAGGTATGTTGCTGACTACCGAATGTGTAATAGCCGACAAGCCTAAGAAAGAAGAGGCTGCAGGACATAGCCATGGCGCACCTGATATGGGTGGCATGGGTTATTAATCCTCGTTCTTTCAAAGGAAAGACCTTGATATATCCCGCTCCAAAACCGGAGCGGGATTTTTTTGTTTGCAAGGGTTTCCAACCTTTATCCCCTGTTGGTGTTATCATCAACAGGCACCAACTTTTAATGTCTCCTATTCAGACAACTCCAAAACTTTGACTAAATTTGGAATTGTATATTTCTTTTATGAGATTTCCTGTAAAATATATATTGCCGGCATTAGCGGGATTCTTTTTCGTTAGTTTGTTATCTGCGCAAACTTCGGTGCAAAAGAAGAAAAAAGAAAAACATAAGAAAAACCAAACGGAAATTTCATCGGACATGCAAGAAGTTCTGGATGAAATAGCTGGGAATATGGTATGGGTAACCGGCGGTAAATTTATCATGGGCAATTTTTCAGGAGAAGCCGATGAAAAACCGGAATTTGAAGTTACTATAGATGGATTTGCAATCAGTAAATTTCCGGTAACACAGCAACAGTGGATTACCATCATGGGAAGCTATCCCGGTGAATTTGAGGGGTGCGATAATTGTCCGGTGGAGATGGTGAGCTGGAATGATGCCTGGCGGTTTATACAAATACTGAATGAACATACCGGTAAAGCCTATACGTTGCCTACTGAAGCTGAATGGGAATATGCTGCTAAAGGAGGGTTAAGAACAAAGCATTTTAAATACAGCGGCAGCAATAATATTGATCAAACGGGCTGGTATGTCTTAAATAGTGGTCGCCATCCTCATCCCGTAGGTGAAAAAT
>CAZFGP010000081.1:0-19547 GCA_964518685.1 uncultured Terrimonas sp. | reverse complement strand
GCCTGATCAGAACCTAATTTCAAGAACTCTAAAGTGGCATTGAACATAGAGTATGTATTGGTCATTTCTTCACAACTGACCATTCTCTTCCCTGTTAAATGAGCAGCTGAAGACACATATTTGTTGATCATAGTGTATCCTCTGCCGCGCCTGTAATCCGACTCCGGCATCTCCTCTCCCAGCTTATGACGAAGGTAATTGGTGGTCCAGGATTCCCCTTCAGGAATATCGTATTCCATACTGGATTCCAAAGGAAAGAAGCCTCTCCCGTAAGCCTGAGCCCTCGATTTCACATTCAGTTTCTTACACCAGGCCACATAAGTTTCTGTAAATCGTTCTTTCAACAAGGTAGCCTTTAGCAATTCAAAATCAAAGCGAACCCGGTTAAGAATATCTTTAAACGATTCTGACTTCTCCGCTCCATAGTTTTCATCCACAACAGCGCCCAGGCGTCTCACCTTAAACATAATAAAGGGCAGGTAAGGCATAAGATCGTAGCCACAACGTTTCTTAAATTCCGAAGCAAAATCGTGTGTCCAGTTGCAGCCTTCCAGTTCCATACTGTCGTGGAACAAAGCCCGGAGATAACCCGAAAGCGGGCCAATCCGGTTTTGCATAGTATCGGACATACGGTTTAGGTAACGCTCTACAGCCTGCTTATCGAGGTGATTCAGAATAGAACCAGCCGCTCCGGGGGCGCCATTGATCACCTGAGCAAAAGATGAATATTGTACTACTGCATAAAACACATAATTTCCTGAAGGTATATTCACCCGGATAAGATCATCGTTTTTCTTGTCCGAGATATTTGATGCATCCAGGAGGGAATTCATAGGGTCTTTTGCCAAATGAAGCGATAATATTTTGGGTTGACGCAAAGGGTTCTTTACGGTTACGCCCGGATCAACAGCCTGACAAATATTAAACTTTGAGGTTTCATAAACCATGGGACCTTCTAATTTTTCAGCAAATACCAACACCACTTGGGCCCTTTCATTTTCTTCCAGGTCTTCCGAACCAAAGGGCCAACCTGAACCAACAATCAGATCGCTGGTCATGTCCAGTGCCCTGGATTCATTGCAGGCATGTTTTACCAAATCAACCCATTGATCACTAAGCCATCTTACCGATGGAACACCTATATCATCTGCAAGTTTGGGAAACTCAATCGGATTAATTTCGACACCACCGATACCCACCTGCTTCAGGAGATGCAACTCCCGGGTTATTTCCTCTGCTTTTACTCTGTCTCCATTCCACCACCAACGCACAAAAGGCCGGTAATGAACATCCGGGTTCCTAAAGGTGGCATACCAGTCATTCATTTTCGGCAATGCGTCTGAAGATTGTAGATCACCACTTCCAGGTAAAAAAAGACCTATTCCAAGGGCTGAGGATTGCGTTAAAAAAGACCTTCTGTTCATCTGTAAAATTTAATTCCGGTTGAAACGATCAGTGCCACCTGATGCTGCAGCAATCAGTCTGTATGCAATAATACTTACCTTTATTGTATTCTGTCTAATATTATCTCTTTTTTCGTTATTACACCCTGATCGGCTCTACTTCTCCCACCACAAATACGCTTCCGCATACCAGAATTAAATCATCACGATTAGCCTTGCTTAAAGCATTTTTCAATGCGGTATTCACCTCAAAAAAATGCTTTCCCTTTAAGCCATGTTGAAGAGCCTTAATTGCCAGCTGGTCTTCAGGTAAGGCGCGTGGAGTTTGCGCCTTCGTAAAATAATAAGTAGCCCCTTTAGGAAGTAATTGCATCACCTTATCAATTTCTTTATCCTTTACCATTCCTACAACTATATGCAAATGGTGATATTTCATTGTTTTTAATTGTGCAACAATTTGCTTAATCCCGTCTTCATTATGCCCCACATCCAGTACCACCATGGGATTATGGTGTATCACTTCCCATCGTCCGCGCAGACCGGTTAAAGTTTTTGTGTTTCTTAATCCCTGTTGAATCGCATCCTTAGAAACTTGCCATTCCTGCTTTATTAATTCGTCAATAGCGGATAGAACGGTTACCAGATTCTTTAACTGATAGATGCCTGAAAGATCGAGGAGATAATCCTGCTTTTCACCTTCGTCAGCATCATTAATCTGAACATACAGCATCTCATCAACCGTCTTATGTCCGTTTATTTTTTTACTTCTGCAGGCAATAATGAGGTTGGCGTTTCTTTCGGCTGCAACAGTACTAAAAACCTTTTCCGTTTCCGGAAGCACTTCCCCTACCACTACAGGTATCCCTTTTTTGATGATCCCTGCCTTTTCTGATGCAATTTGTTCCAGACTATTGCCCAGAATATGCATGTGATCCCAGCCAATATTTGTAATTACCGACAAAACGGGAGTAATGACATTGGTGCTGTCTAGTCGTCCCCCCAGTCCAGTTTCAACAATAGCGATATCCACCTGCTGTTCAGAAAAGTATTCAAACGCCATTGCAACTGTAATCTCAAAAAAGGAAGGATTCAGTATCCCGATAAAAGGCTTTACCTTTTGTGTAAACAACACTACAAAATCCTGGTCCACCATACGTCCGTTTACCCGTATTCGTTCTCTGAAATCACTGAGATGAGGAGAGGTATAAAGTCCTGTTTTATAGCCGGCAGTTTGCAATATGGCAGCCAGCATATGACTTACGGAACCTTTGCCATTTGTTCCAGCCACATGAATACTCCTGAATTTATTTTGAGGATTTCCTAATTGATTGCACAGCTGTATCGTATTGGTAAGGTCTTTTTTTATCGCCGCCATTCCAATACGGCTGAACATGGGGAGAGCCTTATAAAGAAAGGCAATAGTCTCTTTGTAATTCATTTATGAACACCGTAAGATAAAACAGGATGCAAATGTAAGTGGAATTAGACAACAGAAATTCAAATTTTCTAAGCTTATTTAGGGGGTGCTGAATAACTGGGGCACGTCATGGGATGTGAGTTAAAATGCCACGAATGCACGAATCTTTTGTTGGAATTCGTAAAAATTTTATGAGGATGGTACGTTTTTGAGGATAAGATTTGATCTGACAGCTTTGGTGCTGCAAGATTTTGTTAGAATTATCTGAAAATGCCTGTAGCGATCAGCCATAAAATACAATTATACTAATTTGATATACGAATATACCACAGACACATTCGTGCATTCGTGGCATAGAGAAAAATGCGATGCAGTTAAACAGCACCCCCTATTTAATCACTGTTTTCTTGTTCAAGATGTATAAACGCTAAATGCAGCGCAAACTCTTTTCTGAGTTTCAATTAGGAAATGAATTTCTTAATTGAAAAATGCTGTGCGATTAATTAATTGGTTACTCTGAAGTTGAAGATTATGGTTCCTCTCTGTTCTTCACCAGGAGCAAATTTTAGCTGGCGAGCCTTTCTCAGGGCAATATCCTTCATAGTAACATTAGAGGTTGTGGAACCTTTTGGCTGATAAGCAGCAGAAGTAACGGCTCCCAAAGCATTTACCGATAAATCTACGGCAACCTTGGCATTTTCATTAAAATCATCCTGAAATGAAGGTTGTCTGACTATTGCTCTTCCCCTTAAATTTCCCTGAATAGTATAACCACTACCGCCACTTCCACCAAAACCATCGTAGTTCTTTGAATTCGGATCTCCGTTTAATTTTCCTCTGTCGCCCGATCCTGTTGTATTGCCTTCACTCCGGCTATTATTCCACGTATCGGCATTATTACCGCCGGGGCCGCTTCCATCGCCTCCTTTATAGGTAGCTCTTGGTTTGGGGGGCGCAGGAGTAGGATTTTCAACAACCTGGGGTTTGTTATTAGTTTGCTTAACTATAGTAGTATTTTCTTTCGTAGGCGTCTGAGTACTCTTAGGATTTGAGACTTTAGGCTTATGTACCGTTACGTCCGGCGCTTCTTCATCGTTATCGTCAGTTTCTATAGCACGCACATCCTGTACGGGTGTATTGGCGGCTTTAGGCGGTGTATTCACTTCCTTTTCAGCAGCGGATGGCTCCCCAGGTATAAGAGGCTGGATGTCTCCAAAGCCATCGTCACTGTTTCCAAGATTTACTTCCAAACCCTCTTCTATAGGAGGCGGAACAATAACCGGAACCGACCAGGAGACCAGGAAAAAGAATAATAGTAAGGCCACGGAAATGATACCCGTGATGGTTCCTGCCTTGATATTTTTTGCCTTTTCGAAATCTGATGACATTGTAGAAAAATATTAATTATACAAATTTAACATTGTTAATGTTACAATGCTGTGAATAAGCGAATAAATGTCTCTTTAATAATAAATAATCAAATGAAATGGTTTTTCAAAGGAGTTAGAGATTGTTGTTAACTATTCAAATCTTAACTGGGCATTCGGATGAACATAGTTGACGGATATGGCAATATAAGCCAGGAGGAAAATAAGCAAGAGGGCTGCGCCCCAAAGTTTAAAGACTTTTGATGGCTTAGATTCTTTTGTTGGATAATCCTCTTCTATAGATGCTGGCATTTTTTTTATCAAGAGGGCGATGGCAATAAGATTTACCCAATACAGATGTTGGGAGTTAAATTTAGGTATTAACCAAATAGCACTTACAATATTACTGATAATGATATACCACGCCAGGTATAAAAGAGTAAAATTGACTCCCTTCTTGTAGGAATAAGAACTACCCGCTTTCGGTTTGAAAAGATACGATAATATTATCATAAATAGGGCAGACGATATCCATAGCAATATCTGCCAGTCCAGCGCAAAAACAGCGGGGTCAGCAGTGTGGATACTTTCTCCGGTCGCAAGTAGTCTTTTTCTGGTGGCGCCTTCTATGAGATTGATGATGGGAAGCAATATTACAAGAAATAGCCATCCGGCATGGTTAGACATCTTATGGGTCGTATCTGCCTTTGGCCAGGTGGAAGTGGAGAATATACCGTAGGACATCCCTAATCCTCCAAAAAAGCCGATGGAATATTCCATAACGTTCCACCAATTGAACTGAACTCCTGTAGCCCATCCCATCCTTTGTAAAAAGGCGCCAAAGCCGAAGCCAAAACCGGCGCCCAAGGCGCTAAAAAACGCGACCCGCAGCACATTTAAATAACCATTGCGATACAGAAACCATCCTAAAGCAAGTGAGGCGCCCATACAACCAGCCCACAATTCTGATCTGGGTGGAGTCATCAACCATCCTAACTGAAAGATGAAATACCCCCAGAACAAGAATCCACCGACAAACATTTGTGAAAATAGGGAAGCCCAATCCACTTTTTTATCTTGGCCGCCACCCAAAGTAAGTGCTGTTATACCTCCTCCCATAAATCCATACAATCCTCCAACAATTACCAGCATTAATAAACCATACACTGTATTTGCATAATCTGCTGCATGTGCATAGCCCACAATTTTTCCATAGCTGATCATTCCTCCTGCACCCCAGGCTATAGCGCCTAAAGCCACAATTACGGGCATTCGCCTGAGCCAATCCTGCCGTCCGGAAATTATGATTAAGGTTAGGATTCCTATTGCCGCAGCCCAGGTAGCTCCAAACTCATGACCAATTTGACCTCTAACAGCCCAGGCGGTTCCGAATGCCAATGCTACCGGCAAAATTCGGCGAAAAAACAAGGAAGATTGGTTCATTATTTGGATGAATTGAGATTACAATTCAAAAAAAATGCGTGGCAACCGCACACTCTTATTCTCAGACCCCCTCTCGTCGTTGTTAACGATCCTTCGCTGCCTTTAACAAAGCGTCTTTTGTTCCTATCCAGTAAGCTATGTTTTTTCGATTCCAGGTATAACTTACAGCAATAGTATCTCCATAACTAATTATAGCGGGATACGAAAATTCATCCTTCTTGTCGCCACTGTCTATATCCAGAATTTTAGGCCAGGTTTCTCCGTTGTCAAAAGATATGGCTAAAGACAAAGGAGAGCGCGACCCCCAATTGGTGGAGTCCGGATTATATGCCAGCACTAATGTGCCATCGGAAAGTCTGGTAAGATCTATACCGCTATTGGGATTGGGTAAGGCTGTTTTGTAGCCTGTCGACCATGACCTGCCCCCGTCCTGCGAGTCGCTGCGGTAAATAACTCCTTCAGAGCTGCGCAATAACATATGCACCTTTCCAGGAGCTGATTCCCATAAGGTAGGCTGAATGATTCCTTTACCTTTAAATTCTTTTCTATCTATGGCAATGTAAGGCGCTGGCTTCCAGGTGTTACCCTCATCGGAACTGATATCGGCAAAGGCATCCCACTGTCCTTCTTCATGTGATGCTCCTGCAATCCATAGTCCCTCCGAAGAAACGATCGGTTTGTTGCGAACAGGTCCTCGTCCTCCTTTATCATTTTTAACTAACTCAGTTGCTTCGGACCAGCTTTGTCCGTTATCATCAGAGGTTTTAACCCAGGTTTCCCAGGAAGGAATCTTTTTACCCACTTTAAAAAACAGGAATACTTTGCCTTGGGGTGATTGAAAAAGAACGGGATTCCAATGAGCATCATCTCTTATCTTAGCCATCAATACCGGATTTGACCAATTGTCCGGTTTTCCTTTTACCATCCAGATACCAACATCATCTGTTCCTTCTTTTTGTCCACCGAACCACGCAGCCAAAAAATCTCCATTATTTAATCTGAGAATAGTGGAAGCATGACACTCTGCAAAGGGAGCCGGCGTTTTGAAGAAATATCCGGTTATGAATGAGGAATCTGCTGACGCCATTTCAGGGGTATTGGGTTCTGTTTTTTGTTGATTTCCTGCACAGGAAAAGAGCAATCCTAAAGAAAGAGCCATTAATAATTTAGCTGGCATGATCTGATTAGAAGTTTAAGATAAGAAATTTGAAACCTAATATTTTATTGAAAAAGAACTATTTCTTTTCATTAAGCCACATCTTCATATTCCAATTCTCTAATATCTAACTTTTCACACCACGATCTAAAGGTATTTAAAATAGAATGCAAAACCTTTTTCTGTTCCGGAGTTGGATCCAAAACCTGAGACCGGCTGATGAGATGAACAGGCAATCCTCTTTCTTTAAGAAAATACTTAGAACTCATAGGGTAAGCCTGGTGGATAAGCGGATCTACTTTAGTTAGTTCCTCCTGAAGCCAGTTTACCTCTTCCTGCTTATTCGGATTGTCAACATTATCACATAACCAAACCAGGATTTCCGGATAGAAATTGCCTGAAATGGAGGACATGCCTGCTGCGCCTGATTTCATAGAAAAAACACCATTGGGGGTATGTGCATCAAAAAACTGCATTGGCGTGTCTTTAAGTACCGCTAATTTTTCTTTTACCTGATCTCTGTTACAACTGGTGTCTTTATGATAACGCATCCGGTTAGTGCTTATCAGCGCTTTTAGAATTTCAGGGGTAACTAATCGTTTATACGGAGCTGGACATTCATATAATCCAAGCGGAACATCTCCCGTTAAGGAGATCAATTTTTCAAATCGTTCCAACAATTTATCGTCCTCTTCGTCTATACCGGCAAAATGGCTGGTAATCAGCACCACAGCATCAATTCCGGTATCAAATATTCTCTTTGTAAATTCTGCTTTGTCTTCTATCGTTAATCCAAATGATCCGCTGGCTACAATAGGAACGCGACCATTTACCTGTTTTACCACTGCTTTTGTAAGCGCAATACGCTCTTCATTGGTAATACTGAACATTTCACTGGACTGACAATTTGCAAACAATCCTTTTACACCGGCGGCCAAATAAAAATCTATTAATTTTTCCAGCATTTCATAATCAATCCGGGCATCGGGCGTAAAAGGCGTAATCATAACAGGCACAAACTTCTTAGGCATAGATTTTTATTATTTTAGCGATTTTTAATTAATGTATTCATTATTATAGAGTGTATATGCTCTTCACTTATACTCGTTTCCGTTTTAATTTTGAAAGTAATAACCCCGAAAGGAATATGGTTAACGTACCTATCACCACAATCATATTTACATGAAACGGACTTTTCAGGTGTGCCCACTGTTCGGGAAAATATTTGGATACCGACATCCAGATGATGACTAAGATGCCTATGATGGTTCCGGTAACTGCTTCAGCGTTGCCAGCTTTCTTTGCAATCATACCCAATAAAAACAGCCCCAGCATTCCTCCGGATAAAATGCCGGAAAGCTCCCACCACAGGTCAAGAATACTTTTTACGCCTATCATGGCTATACCAAAAGCGATTGCAATAATGCCGGTTAAGCCGGTAACTGTATACAGGATAAGCATTTCTTTTTTAGCACCGGGGTTGGGATTAAAATAACGCTGGTAAATATCTTTCAGAAAAACGGTGGCAGAACTGTTCATGCCGCTGCTGATGCTGCTCATCGCGGCGCTGAGAATGGCTGCGATAATCAAACCCACCAAACCATGAGGCACTTTTAATACCATAAAATATGGCAACACCTTATCTCCATAATCTTCAGGTTTTAAGGTGCTTACATCTACTCCCTTTTCAAGCGCCGCCTGTTGTTTTACCACATCAAGTAATTCTGGATGCTGACTAAAATAGGCGTACAAGGCAGTTCCAATTATAAAGAATAACAGAGACATGGGTAAATACCAGTAAACACAAAGCCAGATACTCTTGGAAGCTTCTTTAGGGCTTTTTGCAGTATGATAGCGTTGCACATAATTTTGGTCCATACCAAAATTATTCAGATTGATAAAGAACCCGTACAAAAAAATCACCCAAAAAGTAGCGGAATTAAAATCTGTTAAACTCAAACTGCCTAATCCAAACTTCT
The DNA here is from genome assembly GCA_964518685.1 of uncultured Terrimonas sp. GTDB lineage: Bacteria > Bacteroidota > Bacteroidia > Chitinophagales > Chitinophagaceae > Agriterribacter. The sequence goes on along the minus strand of CAZFGP010000081.1, from coordinate 10,782 downwards.
GATCCCGCATGCCAATTTTATAAATCTCTCCAATGCCTCCTTTCATTTCGTACAGGATAATTCCGAGAACTACAAATGCTCCCACCGTTTTCACAATTCCCTGTACCACTTCTGTCCAAATTACTGCTTCCATACCCCCCAATACGGTATAAATGATGATACATATCCCGGTTACCACCATGATGGTTTTCATATCTACCCCTGTCAGCGCCTGTAACGTAAGGGCTATACCAAAAAAGATAGAACCCATACGCACTAACTGGGTAAGAATAAAACAAATCATGGCATAGGTTCTTGCCCAGGGACCAAATCTCTTTTCAAGATGGGTATAAGCGCTGACCTCCCCCCGGCTGCGAAAAAAAGGTACGAAGTAACGACTGGCAATATATGCCGCAAAAGGCATGGACAGGCTGAATACAAAGGAATTCCAGTTGCTGCCAAAAGCCTTACCCGGCACTCCCAGAAAAGTATTGCTGCTTAAGAAGGTGGCATAAAAGGATATGCCCAAAGCCCACCCCGGGATGGTACCTGACGCTGTTGTAAATTGTGTGGCATTCTTATTTTTTCGGGAGAAATATACCCCAACCATTACCATGCTCAGGAGATATATGGAAATGACTACTAAGTCAATTATGGGCAAATGCTGCATTCTTCAGAAATGAGGGTTAATTATTAGGATTCGCTCAAAGGTTGTTTAAAATTAGAATTCAGTCAATGTTAATTGTTATAAAAAGAATAGCAAAAATTATTATCAAGCTGTAATTATTCCTATTTTTAGCCCCGCTGTAAACTCCTGAAATAATGAAGAATAAAACCAAGACGAGCCAGCCTATAGCTCTGCAACACTGGATTTTACCAGAGCGATTACGAAGTAAATTAAATAAACATCCCATTGGAAAAAATCTGTATATAACAGAGATAGCTTTTTTTCACGAACAAGTCGCTTTCCAAAGGGAAATCCTTAAAAACAATCCCGACTTTGTACTCCTCTATTGCGTAGGTGGGACAGGTTGGTATAAGGTTGCCGGCAAAAGAGTTATCCTTAAATCAAACCACTTTGTTTTGCTCCCGCGTAAAATGCAGTTCGATCTGGGAAAAGATCACTCGAAGGAGTGGAGTTTTTATTTTGTAAAATTTAATGGAGTAATTGGAGAGGATATGTATGCCTATCTGCTAAGAGATAAAGCCAATAACAATTTTACTACCCCTCCTTTGGTTGGAAGAATCGCGCAATTTCGTGATATCATGCACCACCTGAATCTGTTGGAAAATCTGGAAAACCTATTATATGCCAATTTCCGTTTTTATAGTTTTCTGGGTACCTTCAGACTTACTGTTTTCAATTATCTGAAAAAGGATACGGATAATATTATAGAGCGTTGCATTCTTATCATGAAACAGCGTCTTCATGAAAACGTTACACTGGATCAATTAGCTAAAGAAGTTTGTGTTTCGTCTTCTTACCTTTCGGCCTTATTTCGGCAAAAAACCCACTACTCTCCCATTCAACTTTTTAATTCACTTAAAATACAAAGAGCCAGTCAGTTGCTTAAATCAACTAAGGCTCCCATTAAGCAAATTGCGGAAGAAATGGGCTATGCAGATCAATATAGTTTCTCCAGATCTTTTAAGCAGGTAATGGGGAGTTCTCCTAAAAGTTTCAGAGAAAATAAGTAATGCCAGGTTGGAGATGTTTCGCTATAGAATTTGAAATAAACTTAACCGTAAACCAGAAGTAGAATCCAATATTTATTCAGGCATTTGTTGCGCAGAATGACCTGCCACAAATGCACGAATAATACTATGACATGGTGGGGTACGGTAGTTTTTATAACACAAGGTAATGTTTATAGGAATAACTCCGGCTAGGCGGGAGCAGGTTATTTTAGCTCCGTGTAGCCTGATGGTCATCTCTGATATCTTCACGAGTCACATACCCCCAAAGCCATCAGTCCATTCGCCTGCCACTCTGAATTCCTGCCTCTCTCCCATTTTCCTTTCTTAACTTCGCATAATGACAAAATTTAAAAAGGACTTGTTTAAAAGTCAGTCTTATAATGAAGATAATTTTTTCCTTATTGCCGGACCTTGTGTTGTAGAAAATGAAGCATTAGTGATGGAGGTAGCTGAAAGAGTATCCACGATCTGCAACAATCTGGGTATCCCCTATATCTTTAAAGCTTCCTATCGCAAAGCTAATCGTACCAGCGCCTCTTCCTTTACGGGAATTGGCGATAAAGAGGCTTTAGAATTAGTGAAAAAAACAGGAGAAAAGTTTGGGCTCTCCGTTACTTCAGACATACATGCTCATGACGAAGCAGCGTTAGCAGCCCAATATTTAGATATCCTGCAAATTCCGGCCTTCCTGTGCCGGCAAACAGATTTACTCGTTGCAGCAGCCCAAACCGGTAAAGTTGTCAATGTAAAAAAAGGTCAGTTTCTAAGTGGTCCGGCCATGAAATTTGCGGTAGAGAAAATCAGAAATGCAGGAAATAATAAAATCATCCTTACAGAAAGGGGTACCACTTTTGGTTATCAGGATCTGGTGGTTGATTACCGCAATATTCCCTGGATGCAGGAACACGGGGTACCGGTAGTAGTGGATTGTACCCACTCTTTGCAGCAACCCAATCAAACCAGCGGCGTTACCGGAGGAAATCCTCAACTCATAGGCACCATTGCCAAAGCCGCCATCGCAGCAGGTGCTGACGGTTTATTTATTGAAACGCATCCCAGTCCGGCAGTTGCCAAAAGTGATGGCGCCAATATGTTGCGATTAGACTTGTTGGAACCCCTATTGCAACAATTGATGAAGATAAGAGCAGCTGTAGTTTAAAGTTTTAGGGTTACGATTTTGGGTTTCTTATTTGAGCATGCCTAAATTTGATTGCCCGGTTTTATAACTGCTTTCAATAAATTTCTTTACTGAATGCCGCAGTTGTTTATGAGATTCCTCGTGTAAATAAACCATATGCCCTGACTTATATTTCTCGTATTGAATATTTTTCTGCAATGCTTTGGGCATCGGCAGGTGCTGCATTTCAAATATTCCTTCAAAATAAGGAGTTCCCAGATCAAAGTATCCCATGTGTAATTGTACTTTTAGTTCCGGGTCGTAAATCATCGCCTGCGCCAGATCGTTCATCACGTTAGGAAAACCTATATAACCCTTTCTCCTAAAATCCCAGGGACTTACATTACCGCTTCTTTTGTATTTTAGTCCCTTTCCAAAATTCAAGATCTCCCTTACATATGTATTAAAAGTGGAAGTAAAAACAGCGGAAATATAGGAGTTCATAGGATCATAACCAGGTTCGTTATCCAGCGGATCGTAAGCATCACCTTTGAACCGGCTGTCCAATCTCCCGGTAACCTGCGAGCTATCGCTGAGCAGCTTACTTTCGTATAGCGGCCCGGAGATTCTTAAATTGGCTTTTTCAATCAGCTCCTGATCCAAACCCGTATACTCATGAAGTTTTCGGGCTATATTATGAAAACTGCTTTCATTTAAAGCAGCCCCCTGGGATAGCGCCAGGGTGTAATCCGAAAGCGCAAAACCTTCCACCTCCTTCAGCTTATTTTCCAGGTTCCCGTTGTAACCGGGAAGTTTATGATGATACCATGAAGTGGCGGTGAGTGAAGGCAAAAGCAGCACATAAGGCAGATCCACACCCGTATTAGAAGCCGCCAGTTCCGACATATTACTGTAAGAAAGCAACTGAGACAATAACATCACTCCGTTAAGAGCAATACCTCTTTGCTGAAGCAAAGGCGCCATTACCGCCGAACGAAAAGTACCGTAGCTTTCTCCAAACAGATATTTCGGTGAATTCCATCTCTCATTTTGGGAAATAAATTCTTCAATAAAATCCACAAAAGCCCGGCCATCCTGATCTATACCAAAAAAATCCTTTCCTTCTCCTGCTCCGCCCCTGAGTTTTGTTACTACCTCTCCAAAACCCGTTCCCGGCGCATCAATAAATACCAGATCGCTTATATCAAGAATACTATAATTGTTATTAACGGTCCTGAAAGGTGGCATCGTTCTGCCATGCTCATTGAAGTCAACCTTCTGTGGTCCAAAGCAGCCCATGTGCAACCAGATGGTGGAGCTTCCGGGACCTCCATTATAAAGAAAGGTAAGCGGCCGAGTATCTTTATTAACCCCACTTCTAAAATAGGCTACATATGACATGCTGAGTACTGCAGTATCCATCGCATTTTTCAATACCAAGACCCCGGTTTTTGCTTCATAGGGAACAGTTTTCCCTTCGATTGTTACACTCCCTTGCGTGAGAGAAAATTGATTTTTTGTATAATCAAAAATCTGGTCGGCAGTCACCCCGTCTATCAGTGGAGGGGATACCGGTATATTTTTTTCTTTCTTTTGGGCTGTAGACGGATAACCTAGCAAGATCGTTATCACCGCGATGAATATCTTTTTTTTCATTTGAGAAAAATTGAGATGCCTACATTAAAAATATTAGGGTAAGAGATGAATATTATTGATTTACTCTGCAGTAATTTAGTCCAGTCCTCCTCTCCGGTTAGGCGAAACCTTTGCCGGCCATTTTCCTTGTTCACCGGTTAACGGGCTTACAGGCAGCACTGATTTTTCACGATTGAAAAAAGAAACATCTTCACAGGCCATATACACTAAAATAGCCGTTAGTATCACATTTTTTTGAACATCGTCAAAAACAATTTTATCGTAAGTATCCCGGTTGGTATGCCAGGTATAGTTCCAATAATTCCAACTCAAACTGGTTAAATTAATCCCAGGAGCACCAACAGCCACAAATGATGCAAAATCGGATCCCCCTCCTCCCGGAAAGCCAGGAAAATTCGTTTTGATTTCACCTCTGATACTGTCAGGCACGGCAGAAAGCCAACGTTGAATATATTCATAGGCATTTAAAAAGCCCTGTCCGGAAATATCAACAATCCTGCCGGTACCATTATCCTGATTGAAAGAAACCTGCAAGCCCTTAATTATGTCGGGGTGATCCTCAACAAAAGCCCTGGAGCCATTTAATCCCTGCTCTTCACTTCCCCAATGACCCACCAAAATGGTTCTTTTAGGGTTAGGATATATCTTTTTCAGGATACGCATGGCTTCCATCATCACAAGGGTACCCGTACCATTGTCGGTAGCCCCGGTACCCCCATCCCATGAATCCAAATGAGCCGATAAGATTACATATTCGTTAGGTTTCACCGTACTCTTTAATTCTGCAATAGTATTTAATGTTGGCTGAACACCGGTTTCTTTGCTATCAGTACGAATAGCAAGTTTAACAGGAGTGCCATGGTCTGCCAGACGATACACCAATCCGTAATCTTCAAGACTAATATCCACGGTGGGTATGGTTTTAGTATAGGCCCCAAAAATTTTATCCACTCCAAATCCCTGACTCCAGTAATTAGTAACAATTCCTGAGGCACCCGCCTTTTCAAGCATCCCTGGCAGGGTTCGCAAATTATATCCCGTTTTTGAAATTCGTTTATTCCAGTTCTGTGTGAGCGCCTCACGTTCATTTTTCATTTTGGAAAAGGAGGACTCCGTAGCATGTTCTTTCCAATTAGCTTCCGGTCTTCCGGTGGGCTGATCCATACTGATCATTACAAACTTCCCTTTCACCTGAGACGCCCATTTTGCATAGGCAATACTATCGGGCAAATCAGGTAAAAGAATTACCTCGGCGGTAACAGACTTTCCCCTGGTGGAAGGACTCCACGCCAATTGTGTACCTTCAAGAGATTTTACCCAGGGAGCAACCATATCAATATGTGAAATGCCCCGTTCCCATCCACGCCATTCACCCCATTTTTCATTTCGGGCTTCGATTCCCCATCCCTTATATTTTGCAACCGCCCAGTTATGCGCCTGCTGCATCTTGGGAGTACCTACCAAACGGGGGCCTATCTTATCTAACAATTCATGTGCAAGCATTTTTAAGTGAGAATGATGGGAAGCTTCATCAACAATTTGCTGAACAATAGGATCAACCGCCTTAGCTACAGTTGCCGGTGGAGGGAGCTGTGCCAGCACCCCGCCCTGGTTTAAAAACAGTATTAATAAAGGCAAAAAGATTTTTCTCATAGCAAAACAAGTTTATAATAAAGGAATCAAAGAAATTTCTAATCCTCACTGCTGATCTTCCGGCTTCTTACAGCAGGTGGGTAACGCTTTGTAGGAATCTTCATTTGCCTCCACCTCATCTGCAACATATCCTGCATTGGCCATCCCCGTCTTAATATTTTCAACATTTGTGCGGTCCGGGAGATAAGTAACTGTGGTTGATTTACGTCGGTAATCCACCAACACCTTTGTAACACCCTGTTCCCGTTTCATATAATTTTCTATTCGTTTCTTACATTGATCACACTGCACAGTTGGTGTGGAAATCTTTACGGTTATGGGCTTTTTTTGCTGTGCTCCCGCCGACCAGGACATTCCGAGTAATAAACCAATTATCAAACCTATTTTTTTCATACCAGAGTTTTCCATTTTATTAAGAATATATCGTCATTTACTACTACTACAAAGGATTAATGGCAAAATGAAAAGATAGTTCTTTCTTCTAAAAAAATTAGTTAACCTTTCCAATCAGCGGGATTCTGGCGCCAACTGAGCAGGGTAGCCTCATCATTGGCACTCACTATTCCCTTTTCCATAGCCAGCCTAATCAGGGTTGGATAATTGGTCAATGATTTCAGGGTAATTCCAGCTTCAGCAAAGGAATGTTTGGCTGCATCAAAGCCGTAGGTAAAAATAGATACCATCCCTTCTACCTCCAAGCCCTGTTCCTTCAACACTTTACAAACCTGCAAGCTGCTTTTACCGGTGGATATCAGGTCTTCAATCACCACCACTCTTTGTCCTGCTTTAAAATATCCTTCAATCTGATTGCCAAGTCCGTGTTCCTTCGGTTTGGAACGCACATAAATAAAAGGCAACTTTAATTGATCTGCAACCATAGCTCCCCATGGTATACCGGCTGTAGCTACACCAGCCACCATTCCTGCATCCGGGAATTTCTCAAAAACCACATTACACAATTCGGATTTCACAAAATCTCTGATAAAGGGAAAGGAAAGCGTCTTTCTGTTATCGCAGTAAATAGGACTTTTCCATCCTGAAGCCCAGGTAAATGGATATTGTGGATTCAGTTGAATAGCATTAATTTGTAATAATTTTTCAGCTACTGCCTTTTCATTTGTCATGCTGCGAAAATAATAAAATTACATGGTATGGTTTTGAAAATTTACTTTGGTGATAAACCTGTTTTTCTGTGTGATGAAATCACTCCGCTTATTGAATCCTTCAGACATCATCCTGATACTATTTTCATAGATGAGATAACGAATCCTGCTATAAAAACCCTTCTGCACGAAATTGCAAAACCCACGTTTCATGCGGGGATATTATTTTGTGGTGATATTAATTTATTAAAGGAAACTTTCCGAAAGCATTTTACGGTTATAGAAGCTGCAGGAGGGGTAATAAAAAACGAAAAGGAGGAGACTCTTATGATCTTCAGAAGAGGAATATGGGATTTACCCAAAGGTAAAAAAGAGGAGGGTGAAGACCCAGAGGCTTGCGCCATCCGCGAAGTAATGGAAGAAACAGGACTCAGAGAGGTACAACTGAAAGGCTTCATTACCACCACTTATCATACGTATAATCTTTTTGGAAAAGATATTTTGAAGGAAACCTATTGGTTCGGGATGGAAGCTTCCTCCCACCAACCTCTTCAACCGCAGACCGAAGAAGATATCCATCAAATTGATTGGGTTACATCTTCCGGATTAAAGGAAAAACTAAAGAACACGTTTCCGTCTATCAGAGATGTTTTTGCTGCAGTAAAAAAAAATACCGCATAATGATTGCAACAGGGCCCAATTTGCCGCTCTTTACGAAGTCCAATCACCCTTTGAAGACTGACGATAACATCAAACTTTCTGAAATGTTTTTTTCTTTAAAACAGCCATAGTAATCCGGCTTACGCAAACCAATTTATTCTGTTCATTTGTAATTTTTATTTCCCAAACATGGGTAGTGGCTCCCAAATGAAGCGGCGATGCCGTGCCGGTAACTTTTCCTTGTCGCACACTTCGAACATGATTGGCATTGATCTCAAGCCCCACACACACAAACACTTCAGGATCCAAAACTAATGAAGCTGCTACACTGCCTAAGGTTTCTGCCAGGGCCACTGAAGCGCCACCATGCAAAAGTCCATAGGGTTGCTTCGTCCTGCTGTCCACCGGCATGGTAGCCTTCAAATAATTATCCCCTACTTCAGAAAATTCAATTCCAATCTGCCCCGCCAATGTTCCTTCACAGGCTTTTTGCAAAGCGCTAAGAGAGACTTCATTATGCCATATTGCAGCCATATCATTTATAATTTTGTAAATCAGTTTGATTCAAACTTAGTAGATTTTATTTATACTTGCATCTTCTCTACCTTAGATTTCACCTTTTTATTCAAAACCCCAATTAACGAGCCGCAGATAATGCTACGGATATTATTACCATTCCTGTCCCTTGTATTGATTCTCAACTCCTGCTCTCCGGACAGGAAGATTATCCAAAATGGCAGCAGCAATTACAAAATCTTTGTTTCCGGAGATGCTATCGCATCTGAAAAGCATGCAGCCAAAGAACTTCAAACTTACCTGTTCCAGATCAGCAATTGCACTTTAGAAATTGTACATCAATCGGAAGAGGAGAAAAATATGATTTATGTAGGTTTTAAAGATGTACCGGCCTCGGTTTTAAAAGATATCCATCCTGATGATTTTGCTAATGAAGAATATATTATCCGCTCTGATAAAGGAAATCTGTTGATTGCCGGTGGTGGAACAAGAGGAACGCTGTATGGGGTAATGGGCTATTTGTCTGATCATTTAGGATGTCGCTGGTTTACCAGAGAAGTTTCAAAAATCCCATCCCTGCCGGAAATCAGACTTCCTGAGAAGGAGGATCGGCAAAAACCAGCACTGGAATATCGCCATTCTAATTGGCGGGAGTCATTGGACACACAGTGGGTTGTCCATAACCGACTTAATGGAATGCAGGTAGGGTCAGAGCTCGGAGGAAATTATTTCACTTATCCTTTTGTACACACTTTTTACCAGTTGGTATCTCCTGAAAAATATTTTTCCACGCATCCGCAATATTTCTCCGAGGTGAACGGTAAAAGAATTGGAAAAGACGGACAACTTTGTCTGACTAATCCTGAAGTAGTGAAAATTGCTACAGCCACGGTATTCGACTGGATTAAAGCTCAACCTGAGGCCAGCGTTTACTCCGTTGATCAGAATGATGGGGAAGGTTATTGCGAATGTAAAAACTGCCGGGCATTAGATGAAAAGGAAGGTAGCCATGCCGGTACCCTATTGCATTTTGTCAATCAAATTGCCGACAGCGTGGCAAAAGTGTATCCTAAAGTTAAGCTGCAGACGCTCGCTTATGCCTATACGGTAGATCCGCCAAAACATATCCGTCCTGCTAATAATCTCATGATCCGTTTGTGTCATTATGAGTATTGCTCCTCTCATCCTATTGAAGGTTGTGAAGTAAATAAACCTTTTTTTAATCAGCTTATGGTGTGGAAACAATTAGCGCCAGGGCGTCTGACCATCTGGGATTATTTTACCGATTTCCGAAACTATCTTATGCCCTTCCCAAATTTTGAGTCTTTTGGTCACGATATTAAGTATTATGTAAATAATGGAGTAAAAGGCGTTTTTGGAGAAGGAGGAGCAGAGGGAGGAAGTGAGTTCGCAGCATTGAGGTCATGGATAATAGGTCAATTAATGTGGAATCCTAATAAGGACGTATGGAAACTTACCGATGAATTTGTAACATACGTTTATGGAATATCGGCGCCTCAAATTGCTGCCTATATCAGATTGTTACATAATCAAATTACGCCAGACGTTCATTTAAGCATGTGGGCTGAACCTTTTGAAACCAACTATATAAATCCGGCAACTATACAGTCTGCAGACAGCTTGTTTAACCTTGCACGGATGGCAGCTGATAAAGACACCGCCTTATCATCTCGTGTAGAATTGGCTTATCTGCCCATATTGTGGACTAAGTTGAATTATTTTTCCAGAGGGGGTACCCTTTATTTAAAGCACAACGAAGCGTCAGCCGCCCTGTCGCAATTTGAAAGTTTTGTTGGGCGATATCATATTACAGCTTTGGGTGCTGATAGAAAAACTTACGGTAGTGTACAAGGGTTTATTGATAATATGAAAATAGCTGCAACTTCGGCCTTCTATATTCATTGGTGGGTGCTTGGCCCTTTTGATGACAGTGATCACAAGGGGCTTGACAAGGTGTTTCCACCCGAGCAGACAAAGTTTGATTCCACCCGGTTGTACACCGGAGTGAATGGAAAAGAAATACGATGGGCAAAACACAATAACCTGAGTTCTGCCTATATTGATTTTAATCAAATTTTTGGACCGTCAGAAAATGTATTCGCATATGCCTACAGCGTAATTCATATGGAACATCCGGAACGGGTGAAAATAGGGGTAGGAAACAACGATGGAATTCGAATATGGGTGAATGGGAAACCGGCATTCGCAGAACCTAAAGCAGCTATAGGCCCTAATCGCAACACATTTACTGCGGAGCTTAATAAAGGAGATAATGAAATATTAGTTAAGGTGGACCAACTTCGTCATGGGTGGGGGTTTTATTTAGCTAATATGAAAAAACAATAACAATTGAAAAACATTTTAGTTTAAGAAGACAAT
>CAZFGP010000080.1:0-19667 GCA_964518685.1 uncultured Terrimonas sp. | reverse complement strand
TAGTTGCCGAGGTTACCGCTACCCGGTACTGGGCATTAAAATTAAAATATGCCTCATCCAGCAGATTTACCTGTATGCCTGCTCCAAGTGGAACGTAAGCGCCCCAATGACCATTCCATTGAGAACCACCAACACCTGCTGTTAAATAAGGGCTCACCCAATATTTATCACTCAGCATTTTTGCATTGATATTGGCATCCAGTTCTGCGAGCAGCTTGTCATTACCACCCTGAGCCTTATTGGGTACAGGATAATCGGTGAAGGTACCTCCCAAACGACCCATAAAATCGAAATGATTACTTAACCCCTGAAAATAGGTCAGTGCAACACCCGGACTCATGTGGCTGGTTTTGTACCATTGGTTATCCTTTAAAACCTGATTCAAGGAACTGTTTTTCAAGTCTTGTGCAGTTTTGAAATCGTGCAAGGTAAAGGCAAAACCAAATGCCGGTTTCTTCTTATAAGGGTTTTTGATGGCATTCTCCTGGGAAAAAGCAAAGCTGAAAAGAAATACAGCTAGGAAACTCAATAAAGTTCTTCTCATGATCATTAATTTTTATTTATAGACGTGCAAAGTTATAAAGAGTAAAATCAACCCTCCAAATATTTTATATTAAATAAATTTATTCTGCATTTTTTCATTATTTTCCTGGCTTACTGATAATCTCAACGCTCACTTTAGTTAATCCCTTTCTGATATATCCCAGTTTGACAGCTGCTGCCTTTGACAAATCTATCAGCCGCTTATTCTTTGAGTTCATCCGGTCTGTAATCTGAACAATGACGGTTTTTTTGTTGGAAAGGTTGCTTACTCTTACCCAGGCCCCAAGATGTATCTTATTGGAAGCCGCCGTAAATTTTTGTTCATCATATCTTGCCCCGTTTGCCATTCTTCTTCCCTGAAACTTATCTGCATAATAACTGGCAATTCCCTCATAAAAAATGGGCTGTTTATGCTGCTTTTTGTGCGGATGAGGTTGCGCGCTTATGCCCGTACTAAAACAAAATAACACAGCAAATAAAAAGGAATAATGTTTCATGTAGCAGGCTTTCTTATTAAAAATGCAATCCGGTTAGCGCAAAAACCTATTCAGCTATAAAGTCGTTAGATTATTTCTCTTTGCAAACCAATTCTTCCTGGCCAACTGATCTTCTGCATAAATATCGTCAAAAAACACCAGCCTGCCATCTTCTGTTGCAACTGTTTGATAACGAACGTAAATAGGCAGCTTCCTGGAGAAATTCACTACGTGCTTTTCCTTTCTTTTTATCCAGGCGGCAATAGTATCGGGCCTGTACCGAAGAGTGTCGTCCTCAATTAGATATTTTGAAAGTTTATTCCACTGTTGAACCCTGATACATCCGTGGCTGAGGGCCCTGTTAGGTTTTGAAAATAACCATCTGGCATTGGTATCGTGTAAATATACACTATACTTGTTCCTGAAATTGAACTTAATGATACCCAAAGAATTATCATCACCCTCCCGTTGTTTTAGAAGATAGGGGAAATAATTTTTATTCAGTTTAAACCAGTTAATTTGATGCGGATCAATGATACTATCATTCTTATCCACCACCATAAGGTTTTCTTTTGCCAGATAGCCCACATTTGCTCTGATCTTGGGCAGCATTTCCTTAAAAATGATACTCATGGGCACCGTCCATTGCGGAAACAGAATAAAATTAGTGAGTGTACTGTTTAGTAAGGGCGTTCTCGTTTGAGGCTGTCCTACAATTATTTTCGACTCAAGCCTCAGGGTATCCGTATCCCATAAATACAAACGAAAGGCAGGTATATTGATCCAAATATATCGTTGAGGCATACTATCGGGCAATTGTTTATAGCGATCCAGGTTTATTGCAATCGTCTTAAACTTTTCGAGGTCGGTATTATTTAATGATTTTACTACCTGTGGACCGGCAACCCCATCCGCTTGCAAATCATTTTCCTTTTGATAGTTCTTTACCACCTCCTTAAGTGCAGTTGCATTAAGCTCCTCCTCCTTAGCATTCAGATATCCTCCTTCATACAGCCGCATCTTCAGATTTCGGATGAATGCTGCAGAATCAACCGGGTCGTAATACGGATAATAGAGGTATGTGAAACGGGTTCTGTTCATAGTATCCACAAAATGGCTCAGAGCAGCTTTCAGCTCCTGGTAGCCTCTATACCGGGGTTCTAATGCTTCAAGTCCGGAAGTCATCTGGTTGGTGTTGAAAATATTTTTTAATACAGCAACATAAAAAGAATCGGTAAGAACTGTATCTTTTCTGAGGGTAACGCTGTCTCTGCTCAATCTTCCCAGCTTCAAATCTTTTATAATTTGGAATAAGGCATCCGTGAATAGCAGATCTGACTGTGCCCATAAGGCTGCATCCATCATAGCAGATGAATCAGTGTTCAACCTCTCATAGGCCAGACGCAAAGGGTTGAAATGATAATCTAAAGGAAAGAGACCATAGTTTTCACTGTTACGAATAAACCGGAGAAGAGAATCAGCTAAGGGAAGCCACTGCTTTTGATTACTCCATGTACGTTGTGAATCCAGACTGTTGTACCAGGTATTTAGTACCCTAAACATCCCCAGGGAAATGCTATCATTTACTTTCCCTTCATTTTCTACTGCATAGGCTACTGCTATAGTAATATTTTCATTGGTTTTGATATTTAAATTTTCCGGTATCCGTACAATTTCTACAGCTTTGGGTTTCGGAGTATTTCGGTGGCAGGATACCACCAACAAGGTCAGGATAACAACGATGTATTTACTCAAACAGGTTCTGTTCATTAGCCGATTGGGTGAATCAAAAGGGATAAAACGATTCTGATTAATCAGAGATTGCGTGTAAATTGCAGAATTATGTCTGAATTAACAACAGACCGGGAAAATTATTATGGTTGAAGGCTGGTTAACAAAAAAAAATATCGTTATTATCGGAGGTACAAGTGGAATTGGACTATCGGCGGCAAAAGCGTTTGTGACGCAGGGCGCAAAGGTGGTAGTGGTAGGGAGAAATCCAGAAACCTGTTCTGTGGCTTTGAAGGAACTTTCAGGAAAGGGAATAGCACTCTGTGGTGATGCTATTCTGTCAGAAACAGCAGAAAATGCTATTGAAGCCTGTGTGGAGCATTGGGGTTCTTTTGACGGGCTTTATCATGTTGCTGGTGGCAGCGGACGGAAAATGGGCGATGGTCCTCTTCATGAACTGACAGCTGAAGGGTGGAACAAAACCTTTGAGCTCAATCTCACGTCGCTTATGTTGTCTAACCAGGCAGCAGTGAAATGGTGGCTTCATCACAAGAAAGGGGGCACTATTCTTAATATGAGTTCGGTATTGGCCTTCTCTCCTTCTCCCGTACATTTTGCAACCCATGCCTATGCTGCCTGTAAATCGGCCGTAATGGGCTTCACCCGTTCTCTTGCCGCTTATTATGCCCCCAATAATATTCGTATTAATTGTCTTGCTCCGGCCTTAGTTGAAACCCCTATGTCCAAGAGAGCATCTCAAAATGAGAGCATACGCTCATTTATCAGCACCAAACAACCTTTGGATGGCGGGCGGATAGGCCAACCTTCGGATTTGGATGGTCTTGCGTGTTACTTCATGTCGGAATATTCCAAATTTACCACCGGGCAAATCGTTTATGTAGACGGCGGGTGGTCTGTAAGCGAAGGACAATTATAATTTAATCTTAAACCTCAAATTTATGCAGGCCATTGGGATTGATATTGGGAGTACCAACATTAAGGGGGTGCTCTTTGATGAAAACGGCACTTTGATTCACGAAGTGAGCTGCGAGACCAATGAAAAGGAAAGCGTCAGGTGGAAAAAAACAATCGCTGAACTTTTTCTTAAGTTGAAGGAAAAAGCAGATGTAAAAGATATTCCGGTTGGACTCTGTGCGCCTGGTCTGGCAGCGGCAAACAATGATTCCATAGTCTTAATGCCTGGTCGTTTAAGCGGGTTGGAACATTTCATCTGGTCCGAATGGTTCAAGACACCAACCTGGGTAATTAATGATGCACACGCAGCCTTAATGGCGGAGGCTAAATTTGGTGCAGGCAAAGGATATGACGATATTATTATGTTAACCCTGGGCACCGGAGTGGGCGGAGGTATTATGATAAAAGGAGCATTGCACCAGGGTTTACTTAGCAGGGCGGGTCATTTGGGACATATAACAATGAATGCCGATTGTGATGACACTGATATCACTCAAATGCCTGCAAGCCTCGAAGATGCTATAGGAAACAGCACTATTGCAAAAAGAAGTATGGGAAGATATTCTTCTACCCTTCAATTGGTAGAAGCCTACAAAACCGGCGATACTTTTGCCAGTTATATCTGGCTTCATTCCATAAAACGTTTGGCTATCGGATTGTGTAATTTCATTAATATTATTTCACCGCAACTCATTATTTTGGGGGGTGGTATAGCGCAAGCCGGCACAGATTTATTTCAACCTCTTGATGATTTTATGGATATCTTTGAATGGAGGTATGCCAACACACGTACTCCGGTGGTACAGGCTTCCTTTGATGAATATTCAGGAGCTGCAGGTGCTGCAGCTTTTGCAATGCATAAATCGCTCGGACTTTAACTTAAAACCATGAATGTTATACAGGATTATTTAGCGCAATCCACAGGAATAATAAATACCGTCAGGCAACAGGAAAAATTAATCCAACAGGCCGCTCAATGGTTCTCCCGAAGTATTTTAAAGGGAAGGATGGTGCATGTTTTTGGATCCGGGCACAGCCGTATTATGGTAGAGGAAATGTGGCCCCGATATGGCTCCTTCCCGGGCTTTAATCCGATTGTGGAATTATCTCTCACCTTTCATAATCTGGTAGTAGGCGCTAACGGTCAACGTCAGGCGATGTTCCTGGAAAACGTAGAAGGTCTGGCAGAAAGGATCCAGCGTAATTTTGACATCTGGCAGGAAGATTGTGCTCTGATTATATCATCCAGCGGAAGTAATATTGTTCCTATTGAGATGGCCGAATTGTTTCAGCAAAAAGGTGTAAAAGTAACGGTTATCATTAGCCGGAAGCACGCAGAGGCTTCCGTTAGCAAAAGGAAGGATGGTAAAAAGTTAAGCGACTTTGCTGATCTGATCCTTGATACCGGAGCTCCGGCAGGCGATGCGATGGTTCGCATTCAAAATTTGGAAACGCCCGTGGCGCCGGGTTCTACAGTGGGCGGTGTTTTACTGATCAATTCCATTAAGGCTGAAATTGCACGTTTGCTGACTGAAGCCGGGCAGCCTCCAAAGGTATTAACCGCAGGCTGTATTGTTGGATCGGAAAAAGCAAAAGCCCTCTTTGAAAGCGCCTATGACGAACATGCACACCGGCTGTCCGGATTATATCAAAATACAGGTAATTTTAAAAAATAAACTTATGCATACCCCTATACGTACCACTGTGGTTGGAAGTTATCCTTTCCCGGGATGGCTGGAATACGCCTCTCAAAACCTGAATGCATTTGGCCCTGCAGATATTGAGGAGATGGTAGAAGATGCTGTTACTGCTGCCATCCACGATCAAACAACTGCAGGATTAGATGTAATTACAGATGGAGAACAGACAAGACTCGACTTCAACCTTTCTTTTTATGGCTACATCAAAGGGATTTCACCTGATGAAAGCAAGAGCCGCCGTTTTGGCCCACCTGCCCATGATCAAAGGGGAAAACATCAGATTACAGGAACCCTTTCTGCACCAGAGGGGTTTGGAGTAGTGAAAGAGTTTTTACGGTTAAAAAGGTTAGCGCCTCCCGGTCCGGTATTAAAGGCAAGCATTCCCGGACCCTTTACCTTAAGCGGAAGGCTGGCGCCCAATAAAGAATACAAGGATCGTTATGCCATTACCGAAGCGCTTCTCCCCTTCATTCAAAAAGAATTGATGGATCTGGTATCAGCAGGCTGTACCGAAATAACGATAGACGAACCTTCTATGAGTTGTTATGCTTATAAAGAAGACACCAGGCGTTTTGCCGATATCTTTAACAGAACCGTTGAACCGGTGGTCGGGAAATGCAATCTTTCCACACACCTATGTTTTGGCAACTTCAAAGGCAGGCCCGTCGGATACCGGAGTATCAAACCCATGCTTCCGGATTTCCTGACGTTTAAGGTAAATGAAATGCATATAGAAATGGCAAACAGAGAATTCTCTGAAATTGAACTTCTGGGACATTTTGCCCAGCACTTTAATGTAGCTGTTGGTATTATAGACGTAAAGAATTATTATATTGAAACACCTGAAGATGTGGTGGAACGAATTAAGAGATGCCTGCAATACATTCCTGCTGAAAAACTATCCGTAGCACCGGATTGCGGATTAAGTCAAACCGCACGATGGGCTTCAAAATTGAAATTAATCAATATGGTTAAAGGAGCACAAAGGGTCAGAGAAATGATTTGATGGTTTTGGTTATGGTGTAATACAGGATTTGATATTTACGATTTGAAATATGAAATGAAAAAAAACGATAGCTTTTGTATTCCAGGGTACTTCAGTCGCTAAAATATTAAATACTTTTCCATGATTCCTGCTGTAATAAAAGATGAGGCACTGCTTGAACAGGTTCTGCAATTTAAGAACGATAAGAAGCATTTCCATTTGTGGTGGCTGGGACAGAGTGGTTATTTGCTGCTATGGCAGGGAAAAAAGATTTTAATTGATCCTTATTTGTCGGATTCGCTTACAGAAAAATATGCTTATACCGACAAGCCTCATATTCGGATGAGCGAGCGCGTTATCCGGCCGGAATTATTGAAGGATATTTTAATAGTGAGTTCGAGCCATAACCATACCGATCATCTGGACGCAGAGACCCTGATTCCAATCATCAGAAATAATCCGGATATCAACTTCATCATTCCCGAAGCCAACCGGCAATTTGTTGCCCAAAGAGTGCAGCAGCATGAAAAATTTTTTCTCGGCATAAATGAAGGTGAACAGATACAAATTGAAAACTTTACTTTTCATGGGGTAGCCGCAGCTCATAATACTCTAGACCGCAATGCAAAAGGAGAATGCCTTTTCATGGGCTATATTATTCAGTTTGGGAATTTTACTATATACCACAGCGGAGACACGCTTTGGTATCCGGGGTTGGAAAAAATACTAAGCCGGTTCCCCATCAATCTTGCACTGCTGCCTATCAATGGCAATGACCCGGCAAGGCGCGTTGCGGGCAATCTTAATACACATGAAGCGGCTACTCTGGCAAAAGCTTCCGGAATAGAATGGGTTATTCCCTGTCATTACGATATGTTTACCTTCAATACGGCTGATCCGCAGGATTTTGCTCTGGAAGCAAAAAAACTGAAGCTATCTTTTTCTATCTTACCTATTGGAGGGCACTGGAGCAGCGAACTGTTGCTATCCGAAACGATCAGGCATGAACAGGGGGTTTAAAAATATACCTGTAGGTAATGTGCTTCTTTGAAAATGTTGCGCCTGTTGCCTCATGCAGGGCAAGCATTTTGGTATTAAAATCACCTACCCAGGAAAGTTCGAGTTCCTGATACTGATTTAAAGGCAAAACATATTCCTTCAGCTTAATAATCATTGCCGATTCAAGTCCATGTTTCTGAAATCTGGATTTAGTACCCATAATCACAGCTCTCATCCTTTTATTCTTGCGAAAATGTTTATTCAGAAGAAATTTCAATTTTCCCCATATGCCTAACTTACCATTCAAATTATAAATCAACTCATTAATATCCGGAATAATCAAAATCATAGAAGCGGGTTCTTCGTTTACATACGAAAACCAAATGAGTTTTTCGTCCATGATAACCTTCATTTTATCGAAGGTTTGACGAATAGCATCATCTGTTATAGGAATAAAATTTTCGAAATCTTTCCAGGCATCATTATATATTTCCTTGAAGTCATTTGCATAGCGGTCGAATTCTTTTTTCTGCAGATGTTCAAAACGGTATCCCGGCTTCCGGAGTACCCATTCAGCAATTTTAGTAAACCGTTCGGGAAATGGTTTGCTGATATCTATGGAGTTGGAAATTTGTTCGTATTGAGGAATAAAGCCATAACGCTCAAATAATCTTTTATAATATGGCAGATGATAGTTCATTCCATAATATGGAGTAGCAAATCCTTCCACTAAAAGTCCCCACCACATATCATTTTCTCCAAAGTTGACAGGACCGTCCATTGCTTCCATACCGTTTTGCCTTAGCCAGACTCTTGCTGTATCAAACAACAGGTCGGCTGCATCCTGATTATCTATACATTCAAAGAAACCACAACCACCAACGGCTATTCCGGACAGATGACTTTTTTTTTCATTAATAAAAGCGGCAATACGTCCTATTATTTTACCTTCATTGCTTTTTAATATCCATCGGATACTTTTGCCGTTTTGATGGTTACCATTTCTTTTTTTATCAAACACAGATTCAATATCTGTATCTAAAGGACATATCCAGTTCGGATCATTTTTATAAATTTTTCTTGCAAGATCAAGAAAGGCTTTTTGGGTTGATTTATTGGTTACTTCTATAATATGCATAGTGCCGTTTACTTCTCAATTGTATTACCACAAAATAACATAAAAAAAGGATTGCACCCACATATCCTTATTTTTGCAGACTTTTAAAAACCCGGGAATATCATGTCTATTATTTCAACGATCCAATTGGCTGTATTACAAGCAATTGAAAAACTTTATCACCACCGCTTTACCGGGAAGGATTTTCAGATCAATCAAACCAAGCCTGAATTTGAAGGAGATTACACCGTTGTATTATTCAGTTTGTTAAAACCTTTGCAGCAAACTCCGGTTGCCCTGGGAAATACGCTGGGATCTTATTTGACACAGGAATATCCAGCAGTTTTCTCCAGTTTTAATGTTATAAAAGGATTTTTAAATCTCATTATCCATGATGCATGGTGGAATGAGGTATTGAACAAAAATTATGAAAATAAGGATTTTGGCAGAATGCCGGAAAACGGAATAACCATAGTGGTAGAATATTCATCCCCCAATACCAACAAACCATTACACCTGGGGCATCTTCGCAATAATTTTTTAGGATGGAGTATAGCTGAGATCTTAAAAGCAGCCGGTTACAACGTTATTAAAACCTGTATTGCTAATGACCGCGGAATTCATATCTGTAAAAGCATGGTGTCCTGGCAAAAATTTTCCAACGGCGCCACTCCGCAGAACACCGGGATAAAGGGAGATCATTTTGTTGGGGACTATTATGTATTATTTGGTACCACCTACAAAAAAGAAATAGAAGAGCTTATGGCAAAAGGGATCAGCCGTGAAGTAGCAGAACAGGAAGCGCCAATAATGAAGGCTGCCCAACAAATGCTGGTTGATTGGGAAGCAGGGGATCCGGAAGTGATTCAACTCTGGAAAACTATGAACGGATGGGTATATGAAGGATTTGATGTTACCTATCAAAGAATTGGGAGCGATTTTGATAAAACATATTATGAAAGCGACACTTATTTATTGGGTAAGCAGCTGGTGGAGGAAGGCTTACAAAAAGGCGTTTTCTATAAAAATGAAGATCAGAGTGTATGGGTAGACCTGACTGCTGAGGGGCTGGACGAGAAAATAGTACAACGAAAAGACGGTACCGCAGTTTATATTACTCAGGATATCGGGCTGGCAGTTGAAAAATACAAAGCTTACCATTACAACCAAAGCATTTACGTAGTGGGAGATGAGCAGAATTATCACTTTCAGGTTTTGCAACTGATTTGCCGGAAACTGCAACTGCCTTCGTCAGAGGGTATCTTCCATCTTAGCTATGGCATGGTGGAACTGCCCTCGGGTAGAATGAAAACAAGAGAAGGCACAGTAGTGGATGCCGATGATATTATTGATGAGATGACCAGAGTAGCCGCACGAAAAACAGAAGAATTGGGAAAAGTAAAAGACTTTTCATCAGCGGAACTAACCACCTTATATGATATCATTGGGCTTGGCGCTTTGAAGTTTTTTATATTACGCGTGGATCCCAAAAAAAGAATGATTTTTAATCCTGAAGAAAGCATAGATTTCCATGGATTTACAGCCTCCTTTGTCCAGTTTTCACACGCCCGGGCTAAAGCAATTTTAAGAAATCAAGAACCTGACCCGGTTTTCTTAATTAAAAAAGACGATCCCCTGTTTCCAGGAGAAAAGGAACTCCTGATTTTAATAGAAAAATATCCTGCTATTATTCAACAGGCAGCAACAGAACATAATCCTTCTGTAATTATCATCTATTGTTATGAAATGGCGAAGACCTTCAATTCCTTTGTAACGGAACATCGGGTTTTGCAGGCCGAAACGGAAAACAAAAAACAATTGCGACTTCGAATCTGTAAAATGACCGCCATGGTTATTGCTTCAGGAATGCGATTGACGGGAATTGCAGTACCTGAAAGGATGTAACAGAAATACTATTCTCCGCTGATCATTTTAGATACAATACCTTTTTTATTTGAAAACTCGGCTCTTAATACGCCTGCAAGATGCAACAGAATAAATATTGGAAACCAATAAATTCCAAGTTTGTGAATGCTCTCAATAATATCTTTCCAGGCGGCAAATAATCCTAATCTGAGGCTTATTCCGGTAATTGCTGAAACGAGAACGAAGAAGTAAAAATAGATATAAGTAAATCCCTGAAGTTTTTCCTTTACACTTATTCCGGTTTTAAAAGGGTTAGGAAAACGAATCCCTTGCGCCAGCATATAGATTATTCGGATCAAAAAAGCGAATATTACCACATGTGCAAAGATCACATGCCATTGCCACATGGGTTCCCGGATTGCTTTAGCAATCGTTACCATTTGTTCCTTTGAAAGTGCGGTTTCAGAAATCTCCTTTTCCATGATGCCCACCATTTGATTTTTCCCCATCCAGGTCATCCTTAAGAAGCCGGTAATAAACTGAAAAGATACTGCTATTGCAATTACCCAATGCAGGGTTCGATGCAAAACTGTGAATTTAGTTCGTAATTTCATAACCAACAATCCAGGGTATATGATGAATAAACAAAATACTACGTTTTATCGGCTTTCTCATTCTGATTCTGCAGGAATCCCTTTAATCAGCGTAAGCAAAGCCTGAATTATATTTTCACCATTTCTGACAATATCAAATTTAAACCCTGCAATCCGCCATTTAAACATCTGTAACCGGAATGCCCCCATTACAATATGCATCATTTCCTCCGTAGTTATTATACTGGTAAATATTCTTTTTTGCTGACCTTCCATTATAACCGGCATCAGATGCTTTACAATTACCGTCATCAGTTTCAAAATCGTTTGATTAATCCTTTCGCTTTCCTCCATCAATCCGTCGGAGAAAACCGCCACAGCAAAATGAGGATTTTCACTAAAAAAAGCCAACTGACTTTGAAACAGCAACTTAAACTTTTCCTCGGGTGATTCATTTTCTGAAATGGAAAAATCAAAAATGCCATCGAGGCTCTCTACTAAGTATTCAAGCATAGCGACTATTATGTCTTCCTTACTCTCAAAATGACGATAAATAGCACTTTCAGAAAATTTCATTTCTTTTGCTAAATTCTTGATCGTCAGGCCTCCTACACCTGATTTAGTCAGTATCTTACCTGCCGCTTCAATAATTTCCAATTGCCGGTCTGTGATTTCCAAAGTCATGTAAGTGAATATTTACAAACGAAGATAGGGAAATTATTCTATTTTCCAAATTATTAATAGAATTGGGGGCAAATCCTCAACATAAAAAGTAAATCCTGGTTAAAATTAATTTTTTCATTCTCTGCCTATAACGAAACGCCTATTTTTGTATCAATCAAAATCGTTATATAATGAATTTCAGGCGCGTACTATTTTTAGTTATCTTAATTACTTCAATAATGGCTTTTAATTCCTGCAGCAGCAGTAATAATAAAAAGACTGCTGAGTCAACAATACCTGACCATCATTCAGCACAAAATTCGTTGGACTGGCAGGGAAGCTATTCGGGCAATTTACCTTGTGCAGATTGCGACTTTATAAGCACAGAACTAACCCTAAACGAGGATCAGACTTATATTTTAACCACAGAGCATGTAAAGGGCAATCAAACAGTTGCGGATACCCTGAGAGGAAAATTCAACTGGGATAATAACACCGTAAATCTGGAAGGAATTCCGCAGGGAGAACGGTCTTCCAAATTTAAGGTAGAGGAAGACCAGGTGCGTTATCTCAATTTGGAAGGAAAGCCTGTGACCGGCGAGCTGGCTCAGCGGTATGTCTTAACTAAGAATGGCAATAGCGAAGTGGAAGATAAAAAATGGCAACTAATAGAATTGGAAGGTAAACCTATTAATGGTTCACCAGACAAGCATTTCATTATTTTTCACTCAAAAGAAGGAAGAGCACAGGCCAAAGCCAACTGCAATACTATTTCTTTACCGTACAAGATTAAGAATAAATTTCAACTTCGATTCGGACAGGGGATGACTACGCTGATGGCTTGTCCGGATAATTTGGAGCAGGATTTCTTAAGGGTACTTTCTGTTGTGGACAATCTAACTTCTGATGGAAAAACCTTGTCTCTTAATAAGGCCAGAATGGCTCCTCTGGCAAGATTTGAGTTAGTAAAATAAACTTTTGATCACAAAGAGTTACAGTATTTTTAAGTCCAATTTTAACCGGGCTATATTGTAAAACAAAAAATTAATGGCTTCAGGAATTTTTGCAGTCTTAGATGATATCACTGTTTTATTGGATGACGTAGCTACAATGGGAAAGATAGCTGCCAAAAAAACCTCTTCTATTTTAGGTGACGACTTAGCAGTAAATGCAGAAAAAGCCTCCGGCTTTGCTTCGGAGCGGGAGCTTCCTGTACTTTGGGCTATTTCTAAAGGTTCGTTACTTAATAAAATCATTATCCTGCCTGTTGCTTTTATACTAAGCGCTTCTTTACCCATATCTATCATCATCATTCTGCTTATTGGTGGCGCTTATTTGGGATACGAGGGAGTGGAAAAAATCATCTCGTGGCTTTTTCATAAGAACCACAAAGAAAAACTTACTAACAAAAATCTGATGACTAAAGAAGATATTCTGGCGCATGAGAAAACCCGCATTAAAGCAGCCATCCTCACTGATTTCATTCTCTCCATTGAGATTATCATCATAGCTCTCGACAGTGTCCTCAAACAACCCTTGCTCACTCAAATCTTAGTAGTAAGTTTCATCGCCCTGCTGGCAACTGTGGGCGTTTATGGAGTAGTGGCGATGATAGTGCGAATGGATGAAACAGGCTTTGGACTCATAGAACGGAGCAGGAACAAGAAAGGTCTGCAGGCTAAATTTGGATTAATGCTTGTCAACGCACTACCTAAAGTAATTCGCCTGTTGAGTATTATAGGCACCATTGCCCTGATTTTTGTGGCTGGTGGAATTTTTGTACATAACATCCCTTACATGCATGAACTATTTCATAATATAAACATCATTGTATTGGAGGTATTGACTGGATTAGCGGTAGGTTTAGTTGTATATCTTTTGGTAGAAGGGGGCAAGGGGCTCAGCGCTTTTTTGATGAAATGAGTACCCGGCAGAAAGATGCATGAATGCATAGCATTTAAATTATTTGTTTTTTATAATGCCCAAAAGGCTGGAGAGAGTCAAATTGAAATCAGAGAACGGGGCTGTTTGCTTTTTTATAAGATTGGAATAGGATTCAGAAAAAGGATATGTATCTTCACTTTTCATCCTGTTTTTTGCAGGCAAAAACCGGAATTATTCATTAACATACAGCAGCACATGACTCCCCTACCCGATTCGTCTCCTCATCCCGATAAATTAAGTTCTGATCAGCTAAAAGTTGCTGCAACAGGCTTTGCCAGTCTTTTTTCTCTGATTGGTATCATGTTTTACGGGCTATCATTCTTTTATGATTTTTGGGTAAAAGACTTAGGATGGTCAAGGGTTACGATTACCTCTGGAAGCGCTTTTGGCCGTATTACGGCAGCCTTATTGGGTTTCCTGGTAGGATGGCTGATAGATAAGTTTGGCCCAAGAAGGCTTATTTTAACTGGTGTGCTTTTAGGTGGCTTTGCGTTTGTGGGGTTTGGGCTAATGACAGATTTATGGCAGTTCTACCTGTTTAGCCTGATGGCTGCATTGGGGTATATTAGTGGTGGCCCGCTTCCCAATCAGGTACTTACTACCCGGTGGTTCAACCGATCCAGGGGGAAGGCTATGGGTTTCGCTTATATTGGGGTAGGCGTTGGCGGTATGTTAGTGCCGCAAATAGCCCGTTATCTTAACTCACAGTTTGGCTGGCATACCTCCCTTATGCTATTAGGCGTTTTAATGATTCTGATTGCTTTTCCCATTGCTTTTTCCGCAAAAGACTCACCCTCAGGATCCTCGTTAAAAACCTCATCGGTAGCCGAACCGAATATTCCTATAAAGGAAATTCTAAAAAACAAATCGCTGTACCTTTTAATGATAGGCAGCACCTGCTCTATTGCTGCCGTTAGTGGTACCAGTCAACATTTGAAATTGTTTTTCAGCATAGATTTAAACTATACGCAGGAACAATCTGCTAATTTGCTTTCCATCGTTCTTTTTTCGTCTATCATTGGCAGGTTATTTATGGGTTGGCTGGCAGATCGCATTCCAAAGAAATATGTAATGATTCTTATCTATGCACTGGTAGCGGCTGCTATTCCTTTGTTGTATTTTGCTACTTCTCCTGGTGTGATTTATATATTTGCCTTTGTTTTTGGAATGGCATTAGGAGGAGATTATATGATTATTCCTCTTATGACAGCTGAGTTATTTGGTATAAGAGTCTTAGGAAAAGTAATGGGTATTATTCTTACCACGGATGTAATAGCAGACGCTTTATCTCCAATGCTTGTGGGTTGGATCAGAGATAAAACAGGAAGTTATTTCAAGGGTTTTGAGATCCTTATTACCCTTGCCATTATCGGGACTGTCGTAATATTATTACTTCCTAAAAAAGCAGCGCCAGCCAAAAACCAGCTCAAATGAAAATTGCAACTTATAATGTTAATGGTATTAGAAGCCGGTTGCCGGTATTGCTTCGCTGGTTGGAAGAAACAGCGCCTGATATTGTATGTCTTCAGGAACTGAAGGCACAGCAAAGTGATTTTCCCCTTGAGGCAATAACTTCAGCAGGATATAATGCAATTTGGCATGGACAGAAGAGCTGGAATGGAGTGGCCATCCTAACCCGCAATCTCAAGGCAGAGGAAATAAGACGTACGCTTCCGGGGAATACAGACGATATCCAAAGCCGTTATCTCGAAGCTGCCATAGGAGAACTTCATATTGGGTGTTTGTATCTCCCCAACGGGAATCCCGCCCCAGGACCCAAATTCGATTATAAACTTGAGTGGGTGGACCGTTTTATTAAGCATACTGAGGAACTCTTTGCTTCCGGCAAGCAGGTAGTTTTAACGGGAGACTATAATATTATTCCAACCGGAAATGACGTATATAAACCTGAACGTTGGGTTAATGATGCTCTTTTTCGCATCGAGGTACGGGAAGCTTTTCAGACGCTGTTAAATCAGGGCTGGACAGATGCCCTGCGAACTTTGTTTCCTCAGGAAACGATTTATACATATTGGGATTATTTTCGTAGTGCCTTTACCCGCAATGCCGGAATGCGTATTGACCATTTTCTGCTGAGTGCAAACTTGAGCAAACGACTCGTTAATGCCGGTGTTAACCGGGATGTAAGGGGATGGGAAAAAACCAGTGATCATGCACCGGTTTGGATTGAGTTAGCAGAATGACAATTTTGTGTCAAAAATCCTTTCTCATTTGCTTTATCCCCATCTTTGCAGGGTAGTACCATTAAATGAACAGTAAGAATAAAGAATTTATAGATACGGTCTATACAAAAGAAACCAGAACACAGGGAAATACTTCCCCCAAACACCGGGGTTGGATACTGGCGGCTTTAATGATGACCATGGCGCTGGCGGCTATGGATAATACTATAGTTTCTACTGCAATTCCACAAATTGTTGGAGATCTGGGAGGGTTTTCCTTATTCAGTTGGATTTTCTCCATTTACCTTTTATTACAAACGGTAACCATCCCTTTATACGGAAAGTTAGCAGATATACATGGCAGAAAGCCGGTATTGAATATTGGAATTATTATCTTTCTAACTGGTTCGGCAGCCTGCGCACTCTCCTGGAATATGTATTCTCTTATTTTTTTCAGAGGAATTCAGGCCTTGGGCGCCGGCGCTATTATTGCTACAGTCAATACCCTTGCAGGTGATATTTATGATGTTCAGGAACGGGCTAAAATTCAGGGATGGCTTTCCAGCGTATGGGGAATTTCTGCTATTGCAGGTCCGGCTTTAGGTGGCGCCTTTGCTGAGTATGTTACCTGGCACTGGATTTTTTTAATTAATCTGCCAATAGGTATAGTGTCTCTCTTATTGCTTTATTTCTTTCTTCATGAAAAAAAAGTCCTCATCCGGCATAAGATTCAATATACGGGCGCTACCCTGATTTTAAGTGGTACCGGGCTTCTTATGTTCGGATTGCTACAGGGAGGTGAGGCCTGGAACTGGCTGTCTGTAAAAAGTATTATTATTTTTCTTTTTTCAGTTATTTTAATCATTGTTGCGTTTCGAATAGAAGCTGGGAGTGAAGAGCCTGTAATGCCGGTATGGATTTGGAAAAACCGGGCTTTGCTGGGTGCTAATCTTACGATGATCGGCATGGGTGCCACCATGATGGCGCCCAGTATGTACCTGCCTGTTTACGCACAATCGGTTACCGGAGTAGGCGCTATTGCTGCAGGATTCATCCTCGCCAGTACCAGTTTTACCTGGCCGCTGTCTTCCGCACTTTCAGGCAAGCTTTATCTTAAAATGGGTTTTAGAAACACGGCATTAACCGGCATCATTATAGTTATTTTTGCAGCCACCCTCTTTACCTTTATTCCATTTCCCGGACCTGCCTGGATGCTGGTCGGAACCCAGTTGCTTTTGGGAGCAGGATTTGGTTTAATATCCACCCCAATGATAGTGGGCGTACAATCTGTTGTGGGATGGAGCAGGCGGGGTGTAGTTACCGGCGCCAATATGTTTTCAAGATATTTCGGACAGACTTTAGGGACTGCTATTTTTGCGGCAATCTTTAATGCCGTTCTTTTAAAGTCTTTGCATCATGCGCCCGCCTCTCTTTCCGCACAACTACCTCCGGCAAACCGTGTCATAGAAACGCTCCAATCAAAAGACGCATCTGCAGGGATACAGTCTTTTTTGAAACACAGTTTTCATACTGCAACGCATACTGTGTATTGGGGTTTATTAATTACAGCCATCATTACTTTAGGAATTATCCTGATTACCCCTTCAAGATTTACTGCAATAGAGGAAGAACATACATTAGGGGAAGAATAGCACTACTGTTTATTTTTCTCTATTAGAACGATTAATCCTGAAGAATTTTCATTTCCGGGCTTTCTCTGCCGTCTCATTTTGTACCTTGTGCAATATCACTAAATCCTGACTGATCATGCGCTTACACTTCCTGGCTGCTACTCTTTTCAGTATGGTATCGCTATTCCTCTTTGGTCAATCAAAACCAAACATCATTTTTATTCTTGCCGATGATTTAGGCTATGGTGATCTGGGTTGTTTTGGACAAGCCCTTATAGAAACCCCTCATATTGACCGGTTAGCTCATAATGGAATACGGTTTACAGAATTTTATTCCGGCACTTCGGTTTGTGCCCCTTCCCGTTCCTCTCTGCTTACAGGTCAACATACGGGTCATACACCCATTCGGGGAAATTTCGAAATTAAGCCTGAAGGGCAGTTTCCGCTGCCGGACTCCGCCTACACGATAGCTGAAATGCTGAGAGATGCCGGTTATGTAACCGGAGATTTTGGCAAATGGGGATTGGGTTATCCCGGTTCGGAAGGCACTCCAGGTAAGCAGGGATTTGATTATTTTTTTGGTTACAACTGCCAACGTCAGTCACATAATTATTTTCCTGATCATTTATGGAATAATGAGGAGAGGGTAAATTATCCCAACACACCCGATCGTCTTCAATTTTATGCGCCTGATCTTATCCAAGAAAAAGCGCTCGAATTTATAAGCCAGCATCGTCAACAACCTTTTTTCCTATATCTATCCTATACCCTTCCTCACGCAGCGTTGCAATTGCCGGCCGGTGACACCTTGTTTGAATATTACAAAAAGAAGTTCAACGACCAACCTAAAAACATACCTGCTGTATGGGATGGTTCAGGTTATCAGCCTCAAGCATATCCTCATGCTGCTTATGCTGCAATGGTAGGTAAATTAGATCAATATGTTGGGCAGGTAATGGAACAGATCAAAGTATTCAATCTTGAAAAAAACACTTTGGTTATTTTTGCAAGTGATAACGGACCCCATCGGGAAGGAGGAAATGATCCTGCATTCTTTAACAGCAGTGCAGGCTTTAAGGGTATAAAAAGAGATTTGTATGAGGGAGGTATCCGCAGCCCAACGGTTGTTTATTGGCCTTCAGTGATCACTAAACCCAAAGTTTCTTCTATACCTGCTGCATTCTGGGATTGGATGCCTACTCTTGCCGCTGTTGCCCATATTCCTATTCCTCCTTTCACGGATGGCATTTCGCTTCTTCCTACCCTTTCCGGGAAGAAAAAGCAACAGCAACACCCTTTTCTATACTGGGAATTTCATGAAGATGGCGGCAGCCAGGCTGTTCGTATGGGGAAATGGAAAGGAATACGTGTTGAGGCTATAAAACATCCTGATAATCCTATAAAATTATTTGATCTCTCAATAGATTCCGGAGAAAGAAATGACGTGGCCTTAAAGAATCCTGAAGTCATAAAACGCATGAAGCATATAATGGAGCATGAGCATATTGAAAGCAGGCATTTTCCTTTCTTAAAAGAATAATTATGTACCAACTGTTCCTAACCTCGTTAATACTTGCAGGATTCGCATTCGTAGGATCAGCGCAACCCCGGCAGGGGCGTCCTAACATCATTATTATTATTTCTGACGATCATGCTTATCAAACCATCAGCGCTTACGGCAGCAAACTCATGCAAACCCCAAATATTGACCGGCTTGCAAATGAAGGTGCAATATTCAACAAAGCTTATGTTACTAACTCTATTTGCGGGCCAAGTCGTGCCGTAATACTTACCGGCAAATACAGCCATAAAAATGGCTTTAAGGATAATGAAATGAATTGAAGGATATGCTGCCAATATTGTAGAAGACCCGTCTGAGACATGGCTTGATAGCCGCGATACCAACAAGCCCTTTTGCCTGATTATAGGTCATAAATCCACCCACCGCACCTGGCTACCCGATACAATAGATATGGCCGGTTTGATCATATGCAATTCCCTTTGCCTCAAAATTTCTACGACAATTATGAAAACAGGGAAGCCGCGAAAGTGCAGGACATGACCATTGCAGAAACCATGATATTGGGATACGATTTAAAAATGCTGCCTCATAATACAACGCAGGAAAGCATCAAGTGAATGAACCCTGCTCAACGGGCAGTTTTTAACGTCTATTACGATGCTATCCGGGAGTGATAAAGCCAGGCAGTCAATTCCTGGGAATTGTATAAGATAAAAAAGGATCCGCATGATATGCAAAA
>CAZFGP010000079.1:0-19911 GCA_964518685.1 uncultured Terrimonas sp. | reverse complement strand
AGCAACTTTATCCGCTTCAAATTATTCTCTATCAAATCATCATAAGCCGATAAAACGGAGGCGATTTTGCGTTGGGTGGGGAGAGGGGGGAGGTGGAACTTCAAACCTCGCAGAACTTCAAGTCTTATTCCTTTTACTGTTGAGCCTATCCCAAGCCCTTCAATCTCTTCTTTTTTATTTACGATAGTCCACAATAAAAACTTGTTATCAATTCTTTTATTCGGAATTAATGCCTTTAAGTCTTGATTAATTGCCATATCAACCTGATTGATAAAAGCTCTACCAAGCCCCATTCTTGTTGAAGTAATAACTGTTCCTGCTACAATGAGATTTGAAGAGCTGTTTTGCAATCCTGTATTTGTAATTGTATCTTCAGTAGAATATAGTTGATATTTATCACTAACCATATCCTTTACAGAACACCAAGGAATATCCCCATTCCAATAATCGGAAACCGTTTTTGAAGGAGTTCCTCCTCCAATAATTTTTTCTAAAACTTCACCTATTTCAACTTTCTCCCACTTCATATCGCCAGCTTTTTAAAATTTTCGTACATATTGCTTTTATTTATCCCGTTAGGGATTATAGATGGGTAGAAAGAACAAAAAGAGAGCATATCTCGTCCCGTACGGGACGGAACAAAACCTTGCACCTTGTTTTCTACCCATGTTTTGTGCCTATCGGCACTTGCCTTATTCCGCATTATCATACTCAACAGGTTTAAATATGTATCTCTCATCAAAATCAACCTCAAACTTTTCCAAGAACTCATGATACTCCTCCAAAAATGTTTTTTTTCTATGATGTTGTTCCTGATTCTTGATGTATTCAATTACTACGTCAACATGCGATTTACTATAAGAGAAAGCTCCAAATCCTTCCTGCCATGAAAATTTTCCTTTCACAAACCCTTTATTGTTTATCCATTTGGAACTATCGCCTTTAATATCCTGCATTAATTCGGATAATGACTGGGTTGGTCGCATCCCAAACAGAACATGTACATGGTCAGGCATACCATTTATTGCTAATACCTTGTGGTTATGGTTTTGAATGATGCCCGTGATGTATTTGTATAGTTCATCTTTCCACGATTTTCGTATGACACAATCTCTGTTTTGAACTGCAAAGACAGCCTGAATATGTATTTGTGTATAAGTATTAGCCATTATAATAATAGTTGTTTGAAATTTACAGAAATGATTTTTGCTATTATCCCGTATGGGATAGGATATGGGGAAAAAGATTCGGTAGAGGACATATTTCGTCCCGTACGGGACGAAACAAAACCTTGCACCTTATTTTCTACCCACGTTTTGTGCCTAACGGCACGGGTAGCCCAGATACGAAATTGCGTGCCTTGTCTAGATTTTACACGGTAGCCTACCGATATAATGACATCGAGGTTGTAATACTTTGTGCTGTATTTCTTGCCATCTTTGGCAGTTGTCAAGGAATGCTTGACAACTGAATCAGACATTAACTCTTTTTCTTTAAAGCAGTTGTTGATATGCAAACTGATATTTTGCTTGGTTTGGTTGAACAGGATGGCCATTTGTGCATGGGTGGGCCAAACAGTTTCATCTTCGAGTTTCACTTCGATATGTTCTGCCAATTCATTTGACTGATAGAGTACGATTTCGTTTTTCATATCGCCAGTGTTTTGTAATTCTCGCTTATCAATTTTGCCAGTTCTGCCGCTTCTTCGTTCAAACCTTCCAACTCAATATGTATTTCGTTCAGGCGTGCTTCGTAGTCTAAGTCTTCGTCTTCGCTCAGACTGACACCAACGTAACGACCGGGTGAAAGGCTCCAGTCTTTGGCTTCTATTTCTTGCTGGGTTACTACTTTGCACAGTCCTTCCACATCGGTATAAACGCCTTCGGGGAAACGGCTTGTAAGCCATTGGGCTTGTTTGTAGAAATATTCGGTTTCGTGCAGCAAGCCGGGTTCTTCTTCATCGGGGTTGCCGCTGAGTTGCTGTTGCAGGGCTTTCAGAGACGGAACATGTTCCGTCTGTACATTTAAAGCTTTCCAGTCTTTATTTCTGTTCAGTTGGTATTCTTTGGTGGCTGTGCTTATGGCATCGAGCAATTGTTTTATGAGTTTGTCTTGTGGTTTGCGGAGCGTTTTGCACCTCACCCCCGCCCCCTCTCCAAATTGGAGAGGGGAGAGAGCTCCATGCTGAATGTTTACAAAGTCTATTAAGTCGTTTTGTTGATCGTAAATGCTTGCGGTTTCTTCAATGTTCAGGGCATCAACAAACGTTTTTGCTTCCTTGTTTTCTTTGGTGTATTTGTTAGCAAAGTCGCTAACAGTTTTAAACACTTTCTGCAATTGCTTTTGCAGTTCGGTGGTGGCTTCGGCTGTTTCTTTGGCTAAGTCGGCAGAAGTTTGCAAATAACTTTTAATCGTGCTTTCAAATTTTTTGGAGCCTTGCGGTGAACCTGTCGAACCCGTGCCTCTATACAGGTTTACAATGCAAATAAGGTTTTGCAATTGCTCGGGGCTAAAGTCGTTTACCTTACTGGTTACCTTGCGGTAAATTTTTCGGGCATCGAGCATCAGCACTGTGTTTTTGTTCCTCACCCCCAGCCTCTCTCCAGATGGAGAGGGGGGAGTAGCTGCGGCGGCAATATCTTTGAGTACTTGCTCTGTGTTTTGAAGCACTTGTTCATTAGTGAAGCGGATAATACGAATTCCGTATTCATTAATGATTTTGGTTCGTTCTGCATCATATTCTTGTTGTTCTTTTCGGTTGTGATAACCACCGTCAATTTCGACTCCCAATTTTGCTTCTGCACAAAAGAAATCAAGAATGAATCCTGTTTTAAGAGGATGTTGCCTTCTGAATTTTAAATTGACTAATTGTCTGTTTCGCAATAATTGCCACAGCAATTCTTCGGCTTCAGTTTGATTCTTTCTGAGTTCACGTGCATTTTCCAACAGTTGTTTTGGAAGTTGATGCTCTACAGTTACAATGGATCTACTCCCTTCTCCTTGAGGAGAAGTGCCGGGGATGAGGAGCTCTTTCCCACGGTCAAAAAACCACAAGGTGCAAGGCAATGAACGGGTATAGAAAAAGTTGTTGCCTATGGCCATCATCACATCTACCGCACCAGTTTTTACTAACTTCTCTCGTATGTCTTTTTCGCTGTGTCCTGCATCGCTGGCAGACGAAGCCATTACAAAACCTGCTCTGCCTGTTGGCTTGAGGTAGTTGTAGAAATACTGAATCCACAAATAATTGGCGTTGTCGTTTTTCGGCAGGTTTACTTTGCCGTCCAATATCAGGCGTGGGTCTTTCTTTACGGCATCTTTGGCTTTATCCACACCGTCCACATTAAACGGTGGGTTTGCCATTACAAAATCTGCCCCGCCTACAAGGTCGTGTTTGTCTTCGTAAAAAGTATTTCCCTCTTGTATGTTGCCTTCTAGTCCGTGAACTGCAAGGTTCATCTTAGCAAGTTTGGTATTGAGGTCGGCTTTTTCCTGTCCGTAAAAAGTAACTTTCTCGGCAGGTTTCAGTCCTTCGCTTTCTATGAAATAGCCCGTTTGCACAAACATACCCGCACTGCCGCAGGCAGGGTCAAACACAATGCCGTGGTCGGGTTCAATCACGTTTACAATGGTTTGCACCAAACTCATAGGCGTAAAAAATTCTCCGCCTTCCTGTGCACCAGTCATTGCAAATTTGTTGAGGAAGTACTCGTAAATCTTCCCAAATAAGTCGCCTTCGGCTTTTTGCAATACTTCTTTATTGAATATGCGGAGCAGTTCACGCAACAGGTCTTTACTGAAAATGGAAAAGTTCTTTGGCAATACACCTTTGAGGTTGTCGTATTCGTCCTCAATCAGTTTCATTGCGTTGTCAATGGCTTCGCCTATGTCGGCACTTTCGGGCAAGGAAACTAAGTAGTCAAACTGTGCCTTGTCGGGCAGGAACATTGAGTTTTGTTCTTCAAAGTCTTTTTTGGTCAGCGGTCGTTTGCCTCGTTGCGGATGCGAAGGCAACGTTTTCTCCACTTCAATTTTTACTTTCTGAAAGCGGTTATAGGCGTGTCGTAAAAATATCAGTCCCAATACCGGCATTGAGTATTCCGAAGCGGTCAGTTTACTGTTAGCCCTGAGTTGGTCTGCGGCTCTCCACAGTTCAGCTTCTAATTTTCTAAGTTGTTTTCCGTGCATTATTCTTTCAGTGTCATGTTAATACGGCAAATTTATCATTCTTATTGGTGTCCCGATAGTCATCGGGAGCAAAAAAGTGGCTTACTTCAACAAGTTCAGCATAAACTTTTAGTTTTACTCACGGTATATTTGATTATAAATGGTGTTCGTGAAACGCAGTTCGCCAATGCCATAGAAAAATAGTTATATAATTGGCAATCGCTTCGCTTATTGTTGCTCACAGTCCTCCGGGCGGCACAAACCCTGGCACTAATGGTTTAATCAATTTTGCGAAGTATAATAGTTCCGGTTCAGCATACCATGATCCGATAATTTGAACGGCAATTGGCAAACCCTCTTTATTTAATCCAAGAGGAATCGTAACACAGGGAATTTCCATTGGGTTGATGATGGTGGCGTATGGCGCATAATTAAAATAAGATATGGTATCCCCATCTAAAACAATCGGAGTTCCTTTTGGACATTTCTTAAATGCCGGGCCATAAGTGATGGGACAAATAAGAAAGTCGAAATTTTTGAAATAGGAAGCCCATTTGCTTTTTAAACCCTCATTTTCTTTTTGCCATTGCAGCCATGCTGCATCATCCGGATTCTTCATGGTTTCAAAGAACGGAGTCAGCGTACCGGATCCATCATCCCAGGGTTCCATACTTTTATTTATAACATTTCTTATGTCTTCTGAAGCGCCCTCGCCTGCCAATAAAGCAAGACATTTCATGTATGATTTCATCAAGTCGTCATAGGGAATATCGGGGTAGCTATTTTCAATATGTGCGCCATGTTGTTGCAAGGAATCGAGGAATCCTTTCAGCTTATCCTTAACCAGGGTTCCCACTTTTACTTTTGAATGATCTGCTTTTTTCCACTCATCTACCCATCCTATCCGGAACTTATTGAGCGTTCTCCCGGAAGGCTCTTTCCATTGAATAGGCTGCTGAAGATGCGGGTCGGGATCAGCATCACGAAGTACCAGCCATGCGGCTTCCAGATCTTCGGCGTTGCGAGCCATAGGTCCTGCCACGTTTAATGCATATCTCTTTTTCTTTAACGTGGTGTCAGCCCCATCTCCCCCACTGGTGTTTAAAGAACCGAACGTAGTTTTCAACCCATATACCCCACAGTAGGATGAAGGTATCCGAATGCTTCCTCCCAGGTCACTTCCCATTTCAATACTCGTAAATCCTGCCGCCAATGCTGCCGCAGCGCCTCCTGAACTTCCTCCGGGTGTTCTCGTTGTATCGTAGGGATTACTGGCAGTTGGGTATACTTCTCCCTGGGTCTGGAAATCCATAAGCAGGGTGGGCAAATTTGATTTCCCGAGAACGATCGCTCCTGACTTCTTTAGTTGTTTCACTAATGGACCGTCATCAGGCGCTACGAAATCTTTATATAATGTTGAATTCAGCGTAACCGGGCCACCTTTAACCCAATACTCCTCTTTAACGGTAACCGGTACTCCATGAAGTGGTGATAGCGTTTTTCCAAGAGCTACAGCTTCGTCAGCCCTTCTTGCATCCGCCAATGCTTCTTCTTCCCGCAACCACACAATAGCATTGTATTTGTGATTGTTGTTTTTAATGTGCGCAATAAATTCTTTGACTATTTCTTCTGAAGTAGCCTCACGCCTTTTTATCAGGGAAGCAAGTTCCGTGGCAGGCTTGAAAAAAAATTTACCGGTTACGGGCAGTACATTTTCAGGCTTCGCAAATAACTCAGCCTTTTGATGTGTTTTCAAATTTCCTTTTTGTGAAACACCGCACGAAGCGATTAAAAACAAAATAAAAGGATATGTCTTAAATAATTTCCTGCTATTCATTATCAAAAATAGTAAATTTTAGTGTACGTTCACGTAAAATTTATAAATTCGTTGAGCTTACTGCAGGGAAATGACCGGAATGCTACAATACTATCAAAATTGGAGAAATGAGTTTTGGTACTGAACACCTGGCAGAGCTTACGGTTGAACTGATGATTACACCCGGCGCGAAATATCTTACTGGTCACCAGAACCCTGATGGTTTACCCGGTTTTGATTCTACATGTAATGAAATAACTATGACGATTCGTACCCTCAAAAAACTATTTCAGACTATTCCCTCTGGCCATTAACAACACTTAAAACAAACAGATGAAAAGAAGAGATATGATATCCTTGCTGGCAATGGGAACCACCCCATTGATTTTTAAATGCGCATTTGCCAATAATCTGGCAACCCGGGGAACTACTTTTCTCTTCGAAGGTGATACTCCGAAAAGATTTGGCGACGGCAGGGATTGGTTTTTTGAAAAAAGGTATGGAATGTTTGTGCATTGGGGTATTTATTCTATTCCTGCATGGCATGAGCAGATTCAGTGGAGAAAAAAAATACCACGGGCACAATATATGAAATATGCTGATGAGTTTAATCCCAAAAAATTCAACCCGGAGCAATGGCTTGATTTGATGCAGGAAGCCGGTATGAAATACATTACCATCACCACAAAGCATCATGATGGATTTTGCATGTGGGATACCAAACTGACACCGTACAACATTATGAACACCCCCTATAAAAAAGATATTATCGGGATGCTGGCAGATGCCTGCCATAAGCGGAAAGTACCGCTATGTCTTTATTATTCCATTGCCGACTGGCATCACCCCAACTATCCGAATCTTGGTCGCCATCATGAACTGGAAAAACCGGAAGTCGGCGATTCTCCCGATTGGAATAAGTATATGGAATTTTTAAGGGCACAGGTGAAAGAACTATGCACTAATTATGGAACCATACATGGTTTTTGGTGGGATATGAATATTCCAAAATATTACGACCCCTCGGTGAATGATATGATCCGGAAACTGCAGCCCAATGCCATTATCAACAACCGGGGATTTGATGAAGGTGATTTTGGAACACCCGAACGGGATTATGATAAAGCCTCCGGAGAAGCCCGTGCTTTTAAAGGACCAACAGAATTTTGTGAGTCTGTTGACAGTTTAAGCTGGGGATATAACAAGAACGCAGAATACTATACGCTACGCCATCTCACGGGAAGTTTAGACAGGTATTTTTCCGCATCCGCCAATAATCTGCTCAATGTGGGGCCAACGGAAGAAGGGCTGATTCCTAAACCTGCATCAGATATCCTGAAGCGAATAGGCAAGTGGTATGCTTCAGTAAAAGAATCATATGAAGAGGTGCAGCCGGTAACTCAAATATTCGAGAACTCCGAAATATCCGTCACACGCCGCAATCAAACCTATTATATTCACTTCAACCGCGGACTCAGAACGAATGGCTTTTCCCTCAAGCCTGTAAACGTAATGCCAAAGAAAGCAGTAATTCTGAATGATGGACAGCCTGTTGAATGTAATGTTATCATGACGGCGGGAGATTACCTGGAACAAAAAAAATACCTGCGGTTAAAGAATCTGCCCGTTGATGAATATTATGATAAAACGATGGTGGTTAAGTTAGAGTTTGATGGTATTTTAAACTATTAGATCATGAGAAAGCATGAAAACATTTCATGGGCAATACAGGGCTATCCTGATTTTCACAGGAGAAATTCAAACCATTTAAAATCATGTATGATGTACAAGAAGATATTCATCATTACCCTCTTCCTGATTTCAGCATTTATCAGGAATGGATATAGCCAGGCGCCGGTTTTTAAAAATGGCGACCGCGTTTGCTTTGTAGGCAGTAGTATTGCAATGAACGGAGCTAACTTTTTTTCTATCCATCTATTCTATGCCACCAGGTACCCGCACATTAAAGTAACTTTTCTGAACTCCGGTATTTCAGGAGATCATACCACTAATATCTTAAACAGGTTGGAAACTGATATTCTGGACAAACAACCAGACTGGGTAGTGCTCATGATAGAGGAAAATGATCTCAACCCCTCATTGTATTACAAAGAAAGACAGAACGAGCCTGGCATTATGGAAAAAAGGCAGAAGGCGTTAGAAAAATGGCTCAACAATTCCGATACGATCGTTCAAAAGCTAATGGCAGCCCATATAAAAGTCATTCTCCAAACTCCCACCATCTATGACCAAACCGGAGACTTACCATCACAAAATGCTCTTGGTGTAAATGATGCCTTGCAGAAATGTACTCATCACCTAAAGCAATTAGCAAAAAAATATAAGTTGCCGCTGGTGGATTGCTGGACGATATTAAATAACATTAATAAAACCATTCAGAAAAAAGACCCCCAAAAATCAATTATTGGGAATGACAGGGTGCATGTAAGCTCCATGGGATATTTTGTAATGGCGTATCAATTTCTAAAATCGTCTCCGGTCCTGAAAAAGGTTTCAGCAATAACCGTTGATACAAAGCGGGAAAAAATAACCCGGCAACTCAATTGCACCGCAGGCAATCTTACATTCGATAAAACAAATCTTTCATTTTCAAGTGAGGGAAGATCATTGCCGTTCCCTTCGCCTGAAGGAGTGAATGTTGATTCGTTTTTTCAATTTACAGATGAACTGAACACAGAAGTACTCCGGGTTAAAGGATTGGCGCCAGGTACTTATAGGTTAATAATTGACACTACCATAACCGGATCATTTACCAATGTACAGCTTAATAAAGGCATTAATCTTTCTCATTATAAAAACACGCCTCAATATCTTCAGGCAATTGATGTTCTCCGGTTATTCGATGAATATTGGGGATGCCTGCGAAAATTGAGACAGGTAAAATATGTGGAGTACCAGTTGATGGACAAAGAGATGAGGCAAACCCCGCTTACAAAAGAAAACGGAAAAGAACTGATTGCAAAGAGAATGGAAAAGTTTAAGGGGCAGAGAAAAGAATATATTGATTTTTACCTGCGAAACTTTAATGAATACCTGAACAATAAACCCATGGAGAAAGAACAACAGGAAAAAGCAGCGCAATTATTGGACGAAATATACCGGATAAATAAACCCATCTCGCATCATTTTAAAATAAAACGAACCGATTAACCCATATTTTTATTGTGAACAAAAAAGCACCTGCAGCATAAATCAATATCAAGCACTCAGGCAAATGCCTATGATTACATACTGTCCAATTCCGTATTAATCCCGTTCATTTGCACTGCATCTGCCTGAAGGCTACCTGAAAACCCGGAGCAATTCAAAAATCCGTCATAATTCATAAATTTTTGCGTGTACGTACCCATTTTTTTGTATATTCGAATCTCTTTTCGGTATTTCCTTCACTTCTAAATTCAAGGAGATGGCAGACAAACATTACTCGAGACGTGAATTTATCAGGCAAAATTCTATGGCCGGGGCGGGAATCATTCTTGCATCAGGCCTGTCACCTGTAGTTTCTGCTTCCAGCCGCCGGCAGGCATCTGTTCCCGCATTTCTGGGCGGGGCGCCCGCAGCAAAAATCAATTGGCCAAAGTGGCCGATGTGGAATCCTGAAACTGATGAAAAACTGTTGCTGGAAACCGTGAGAAGTTGCGCCTGGTCCCGTCAAAAGACGGTAAGCCAATTTGAAGAAGAATGGGCACACGCAGCAGGCGCCAAACGCTGTCTCACAGTAGTCAATGGCACCAATGCTTTAATTGTATCACTGATTCAATTGGGTATTGGCATCGGCGACGAAGTAATTGTTCCACCGTACACCTATATCGCATCGCCGCAGTCGGTTCTCGCCACCGGTGCAATTCCAGTTTTTGTGGATACAGATCCTGTGACTTTTCAAATTGATGCAACAAAAATTGAAGCAAAGATCACTTCCCGCACTAAAGCCATAATGCCGGTTCATCTTGCGGGTTTTCCAACCGATTTGAAACAAATTATGGCGATTGCCCGAAAACATAACCTCATCGTGGTGGAGGATGCCTGTCAGGCCCATCTTGCAGAATACAACAACCAAAAGGTGGGTACTTTTGGTCATGCAGGATGCTACAGCTTTCAGAATTCAAAGAACTTACCCATTGGAGAGGGAGGCGCTATCGTGAGCAATGATGAACAGTTCATTGATCGCTGTTATGCTTATCATAACCTCGGCTTTCCTTATGGTACTACCATCGGGAGTGTTAGTTCCGATGCAACGTTAAACGGAAATAAATTGCGGCTTACAGAATACCAGGCTGCCATTGGACTGGCTCAACTAAAGCGACTTGAAAGTCAGACAACAACAAGAACAACCAATGCAGAATACCTTACCTCAAAGCTGAAACAGATTCCGGGAATTTTACCCATACAGGGCTATCCGGAAACCACCCGTGCGGTTTATCACTTATATTGTTTCCGTTATAAAAAAGAGGAATTTAAAGGGCTATCAAGAGACAGTTTTATGAAAGCCCTGAGCGCCGAAGGCATTCCCTGCTACGGAGGCTATACCCAGCTGAACCTGATGCCGTTTATAAAAGATGCGTTTCAAACAAAAAACTTTGTAAGAACCTATTCCAGGAAAAGACTGAACTACAACACCTATCTGGAACAAAATCATTGTCCGCAGAACGACATCTTATGTAACGAAGAAGCCGTATGGTTCAATCAACGTTTCTTTCTCACTGGCAAGGCGGAAATGGATGCGATTTACAACGCAGTTGAAAAGATTCACAACAGTGCGGAACGGCTAAAAAATAAAGACAGTAAATGAAAATTTAATTTCACCTCGTTCAGACTTCGATATCTACTTCCATAAAAAATCATTCTTCCCTATCTTTGCGCATCCATTCATGGCAAATATCGAGATCAGGGAAAAACTCTGGAATAAAAACTTCATCACCGCCTGCATAACTTATTTTCTGCTTGGGTGTTCTTTCAGCCTGTTTATGCCCACTATTCCACTGTATTTATCAAAAGAATTGGGGGTAACGCCATCCAAAATCGGCGTTGTACTTTCTTCCTATGCCTTCGCTCTGTTGCTGGTTAGGCCCTTTAGCGGCTTTTTGGTAGATACCTATGCCCGAAAGCCTCTTTTTCTGCTGGGGATTACACTGTTTGTACTGATTTTTGCAGGTTATTATTATGCCGTTACCATTGTATTTTTTGTCATCCTACGATTCGTACACGGCATCTTCTGGGGATTATCAACGGTTTCTGCCAATACAGTAGCCATTGATATTATCCCTTCTTCAAGACGGGCAGAAGGGATAGGATATTTTGGAGTCAATATGAATATTGCCATGGCGATTGCACCCTATATTGCCGTCAAAATTTATGATGCCTATGGCTTTAATGCCCTTATCCTGTCAGCCCTGCTGATGGGTTCTTTATCTATATTAACCGCTTTGATAATCCAGGTGCCGGAAAGACATAAACAGGAACATACCACTCCAATTTCCCTTGACCGGTTTATTCTGGTAAAAGGAATTCCTATCTTACTGAACCAGTTATTGATAGCTTTCGGCTGGGGAACTTTAGTGGCTTTTGCAGTATTGTACGGAAAAGAAATAGGGATTGTGAACTCAGGTATTTTCTTTTTGTTTCTTGCGGGTGGGATAGTACTTTCCAGAGTCAATTCGGGCAAGCTGGTTGATCGCGGGTATCTGCATATTACTATGGTTGTTGCCATCCTCGCCATCAGTATAGGCTTCGTTGGTTTTGCGTTGCTGCACAATGTTATCTTCTACTGTTTCTCTGCCCTGCTTATGGGCATAGGATATGGAACTCTCTTTCCCGCATTGCAAACCATTTACAACAATATGGCTCCTGCCTCAAAAAGAGGGACTGCAAATTCAACCTATCTGACGGGTTTTGATCTGGGTATAGGTATAGGCATGCTATTAGGCGCCTGGGTTGCAGATTTATACGGGTTTTCAAATATGTTCTTAATGACCGGAGCAGCCAGTTTTGTAGCTGTATTTATTTATTGGTTCAACTCCAGGGGGGTATTTGAGAGAAACAGACTAAGCTAAAAAAGAAGGCATCCGAAGTTTAGTGCAAAAACTTTTTGATATAGATCAAATAGTTTGTTAAAACAATGTTATTGAAATAAAAACTTGTTTCTACCTATCTGATTTTCAGGAAATATCATCCTTCTGAAAGAAATAGAAGATGATAAGAGTCCGAGGCTATTGCGGATTTTTTTATCGGCAGAAAATATTTTCCTTTTATTATCTCAAAACTTTTACTAATTTTCAGTTCCCGATATTCTCTCCTGCCTACAAATTGGCATTTGCACTGAAAAACTCTCCAATATTCTTTTTTATTCACTCAATTCAATTTTCGCCTTATGGATGAGCAATTTAACTTAGAATTTACCTGTTTTCGGGAGAGAATAACTGCTACATGTGAAAAATTTAGAGGCCCCAAATACATTCAGTACCGGGTACACATACCACATCGTGATAATACAGACGAGAGTTTCGAGTTTTTTGAAGTCAATCAACCCGGGCAAAAATTCGCCTGGTTCACCTATTCTGAAAGAAGGAATCGCATTTCGGCAGTAATCGCCAGAGCGCTGACTGAAAAAAGCAAGCCTGTTAAACCCCGAAAGGCGGAGAAGTTCCGCACTTTTCTGGTGTACACTATTTTATTTATCCGGGCTCTTTCCCGTATACCGGGTCAGGTCAGAGAATATGCACTCAACCTGAAACACGGTTATGAGCAGGTACTGGCTGAGGTAGCAAAGGCTGAAAAAAGAGTAATCTGAGCTATTTCCGGGTATGACTTTTACTGAAGGCTATCATTTTATCCGCAATTCAATAACAGGAATTTATGATGCGCGGGAATCGGGGAATATTGCAGCGCTTATAATTGAAAAAATTACAGGCCTGAGAAATGCACATCGAACACTGAAGAAAGAACAGGAATTGCCTTTCACTCAGGAGGTCGCGCTCAAACATTATACTGCTTTATTGCTCACACACCGGCCGATGCAATATGTGATTCAGGAAGCATGGTTTTACGGGATGCCCTTTTTCGTTGACCAAAATGTATTGATCCCCCGGCCTGAAACGGAAGAACTGGTAGAATGGGTGATTCGGGATGAAGGCTTGAAAATGCAACAGGATTTCCAAACTCACGCTGCACGGGAAAGGAAACTGAAAGAAATAGAACGGGAATTATTAACCGATTCGGCAGAACCAGTGGAGAAATACCACCCTCAGATTCTGGATATTGGCACAGGTAGTGGCTGTATTGCAATTGCATTAAAGAAAAACCTGTCAAACGCTATTGTATATGCGATAGATATCAGCGATGGGGCTTTATCAGTAGCTCAAAAAAATGCCGGTATTCTGCAAACGCCCATTCATTTCTTAAACCTTGATATTTTAAATCCCGTTCAATCCATAAACCTGCCTTTATTCGACATTATCATAAGCAACCCGCCTTATATACCCTTGCATAACAAAGAGGATATGGATAAAAATGTAACTCATTTTGAACCACATACAGCTTTATTTGTAAAAGACGCGGATCCATTACTTTTTTATACTGCTATAGCTTATTTTTCTTTAACTCAT
This sequence comes from uncultured Terrimonas sp., assembly GCA_964518685.1. Lineage (GTDB taxonomy): Bacteria > Bacteroidota > Bacteroidia > Chitinophagales > Chitinophagaceae > Agriterribacter. Next base: position 6,306 of record CAZFGP010000079.1, on the reverse strand, counting down.
TTAAAGCAAAACGGCAGGGTATATGTAGAAATTCATGAATCTATGGGCAATGAGGTGAAGAATATTTTTGCGCAAACAGGGTTTAAACAGACTATAGTACGTAAAGATATGCAGGGAAAAGACAGGATGGTAAAAGCTACCTTTTCTAATTAGCGCTTACTGACGCTACGGCGGTAGCACCTAACTTTTTGGCTGTTTGCAGCACTTTATATACCTCACCCCAATGACCTGCCGTGTCGGCATTCACCACCACCGAAGGTTTTTCAGAAGATTTTGATAATACCAGCTGCAACTCGCTTTCGAGCTGATCCATAGATATTCTTTTTTGACCGATATAAGCCTGGTTTTCTCTGTCAATAGAAATCACCACGGTTTGTTTTGATTTGGTATCACTTGTCCCTTTGGGTGCAGACACCTTTATTACATTAGGATTGGCAAGTGTGGATACAATAAGGAAAAACAACAATAATATAAACAAAATATCATTGAGCGCATCTGTGTGCACCTTGGCGCTGTCCCTTAATTTTTTTCTCAGATTCATTTCTGCTTTATTCTTGCCATTTTATAATCTGTCTCCTGTGACTCAATCATCGCAATCCCCTTCCTCGTCTTTATCTCTCTGCTATCTTCTGTTCTTCTTACTGCTTAAAATCATTGATCTGCCTATCCGGTCTGTACCTATGTAGCCAGCATCGGCTGAACGAAATCCACATCTTCACAATTACCTTGTCGGCTCCTGCAATACATCAATAAATTCCGCACTTGCCGATTCCATCTGATTCACATTCTTATCAATCTGTGCATTTAAATAATTATATCCTACGTAGGCAAGCAGTCCTATTATTAATCCGCTTGCCGAAGTAATCATTTTAGTATAAATACCACCTGCAATCGTATTGAGTGTGTACTCTCCTGTTGCTGAAATTCCGTAAAACAACTGTACCATCCCCACAATAGTACCTAAGAATCCAAACATAGGGGCAATCCCCGCAATCAATGATAATACAGAAAGGTTTTTTTCCATTTTATAAATCTCGAGCTTGCCTACATTTTCCATACTTTTTTCAATGGCATCAATAGGTTTTCCAATGCGCTGCAGTCCTTTATCAATCATTCTGGCCACCGGACTAAAGGTATTTCGTGTCAGGGATCGTGCAGCAGTAACGTTTCCTGATACAATATGATCCCGGATAATACTCATGAAATTATAATCCAATTTTCCTGCATTACGTACAGCAATCAACCGCTCAAAGAAAAAAAAGATCGCTATTACAAGGAGCAGGGCAAGTGGTAGCATCAGCCATCCGCCGGCTAATAATAATTCCCAAAGATTCATTTGGGTGCCTGGCTCAGGAATACCATGCTGGCTTGCTAAAGCTCTGTTGAGTGAGTCGGGTGCTACCTGCAAAAAAAATAATCTCATAACAAATTATCGTTGAAAATTCAACAAATGTAATGACAAATAAGCAACTTTATCTGTCTGTTTGCCGAACGTGAAAATAGCGTGATTATCTTTTTAATATACAACTGGGAGGTTCTATTAACAATATTTATAGAAAGTCGTTGTGGAGCAGCTAACGGACTGTAGTCAATCGTTGTGCTTCAAACCGCAAAGAATCCATTACTATATTATGCAAAGATGTATTTGGATTAGCATCCAGCAATTCCACCACCCGCCTGCTCAAATCCATACCGGTGGCTGCCTGTGGAAGGGTATTCGCCAATTGATGCAAAATAAAAATATTCTGTTCCTTAAAATTTGTGATGGCCTGCCATACCTGTGCTGAAACATAAAGCTGCTGAGACAGATTATACTCATACTCCTGCCTGATGCTTTCCACCAATAAAGCGTGATAGGTCTGGGCATCCATCTGGGAGGGCAACAGTCTGGAGATCAGGTTTTTTAAAGAGATACGCTCCGTCAGAATAGTCAGTCGTTCATAGGCCTGTAATTGTATGCCGGCGCTATATACCGGACTTTTCTTTTCTTTTTTAATACTCTTTTTTTCACGGAAATAAAATATGAGATAGATTACGGCAACTCCCGCCAGAATAGAAAATGCCAGAATCATCATATTATCATTATTCATTTCACTATTTTGTTTAATCTAATTATAATAAAACAGAAAAAACCAGCTTGTGTTGCGTTAGATATGGAATGACTATAAAAAATTTTATTACTCTTAGCTAACCTCCTCCCTATATCCATATTCTCCTTATTTAGCACAATTATCCTTTATTTTTTCTGAAATATCCAGGCAATTCTGATATTTTGTTCAATAAGCTTAGCTTTGCAGCGCGAAAAAGGACAAAATCCAATTCATTTTATTGATTCACTAAATTATAGCATATGTCTGCGGTTTCAAAAACTATTGATTTTTCCCTGCCCAATAAAGTAAAGGACATCAGCCTCGCTGCCTGGGGGCGGAAAGAAATTAAATTGGCCGAAGCCGAAATGCCGGGACTGATGGCTATTCGGGAAGAATATCGTTCTCAACAGCCCTTAAAAGGAGCCCGTATTGCTGGATGTTTACATATGACTATTCAAACTGCGGTATTAATTGAAACACTAACAGCCTTAGGAGCCGAAGTTAAATGGAGCTCCTGTAATATTTTTTCCACGCAAGACCATGCCGCTGCAGCGATAGCGGCAACAGGAATAGGTGTTTTTGCATGGAAAGGTCAAACCAATGAAGAAGCAGAATGGTGTATTGAACAAACCTTATTTTTTGGCAGTGCAGATCGTCCGTTAAATATGATTTTAGACGATGGCGGTGACCTCACCAATATGGTGTTTGACAAATATCCCGAACTCATTCAACATGTAAGGGGATTAAGCGAAGAAACCACAACCGGCGTTCATCGTTTATACGAAAGAATGCAGAAGGGAACTTTACCTGTACCTGCTATTAATGTTAATGATTCCGTTACCAAGTCAAAATTCGACAATAAATATGGCTGTAAGGAAAGCCTGGTGGATGCCATAAGGCGTGCCACCGATGTGATGCTGGCGGGCAAAGTAGCTGTTGTAGGAGGCTATGGAGACGTTGGGAAAGGCTCAGCCGCTTCCCTGGCAGGTGCCGGATGCCGGGTAATTGTAACGGAAATAGACCCCATCTGTGCTTTGCAGGCAGCTATGGATGGTTTTGAAGTAAAAAAGATGGTGGATGCCGTTAAAGAGGCCGATATCATCGTAACAGCCAGTGGCTGTCGCGACCTGATCAGCGGGGAACATTTTAAATTAATGAAGGACAAGGCAATTGTTTGTAATATCGGTCACTTTGATATTGAAATTGATGTAGCCTGGCTTAATAAAAACTACGGTCATACCAAAGATACCATCAAACCCCAGGTAGACCTTTACACAATTGACGGAAAAGACATTATTCTTCTGGCAGAAGGCAGATTAGTAAACCTGGGATGCGCTACAGGACATCCCAGCTTTGTAATGAGTAACTCCTTCAGCAATCAAACGCTGGCACAAATTGAACTTTGGAATCATCATGTCAATTATGAAAACAAGGTGTATGTATTACCCAAAAAACTGGATGAAAAAGTAGCCCGGCTGCATCTTAAAAAAATTGGTGTGGAATTGGATGAACTTACCGAAGTTCAGGCAGACTATCTTGGGATTCCTAAGGAAGGCCCTTATAAACCTGAGTTGTACAGATACTAATCACCGAACCTTTTTTAAAGAAATACAACACTGGCAGGCAGGTGTCTGCTCAGACCAGGTGGGAAGTTATGTCTTCCATATGAATACCATAATGGCTTTCGTGGTAAATACATTTTCCATCCTGAATCAGTAATACCTGTGGAGATTCGTGCCCCACTTCCAAAGTTTCTGCAATTGTATTTGATAAAACACGGAATGCAATCAGGTCGAGAAAGTTAAAATCAATATTTGGAGGAGTATCGGCTCTTTCCAGTCTGTTCCTGATCATTGAGCTGATACTGCATCGGGAAGAATGCTTAAAAATTACCTGAGGGGTTTGTTTTGATTTTTCCAGGATTTCCCTGAACTGATCTTCAGAATTAAGAACGTTCCATTCCATGGTTATCTATAACTTTTTCTAAAAAATAAATATAAAGATAAACTTTGTATTTATAATGAGTGGTCGGGATATCCAAAGGGGGTGTATTTAGGGCTTACTGAATAACTGGGGCACGTCATGGGATGTGAGTTAAAATGCCACGAATGCACGAATTTTTTGTAGGAATTCGTAAAAATTTTATGAGGATTGTACGTTTTTGAGGATAAGATTTGATCCGACAGCTTTGGTGCTGCAAGATTCTATTAGAATTATCTGAAAATGCCCGCAGCGATCAGCCATAAAATACAATTATACTAATTTGATATACGCATATACCACAGGCACATTCGTGCATTCGTGGCATAGAAAAAAATACGATGCAGTTAAACAGCAACCCCTATTTAAAATTGTCGCACTCTTTGCTTCATGTTGGCGGTGAAAACACCGCCCACGGCTGGATGCACCCATCCAAAGTCCATTACAAAAAATCCGGAAATTAAGGAATAAATAAACCCTTAATTTCCGGACTCAGAATGGGTATTCAAAATATTAGTACCCTGGGTTTTGTACCAGGTAATCCGGCAGATTTGAAGCGCCATCAATAGCATTCTGGGGGAAAGGGAAAATTCTTTTCTTGGGATCGGCATTTGTTTTTTCCGTCCAAACACTTTCATATTTTCCAAACCGAATCATATCTGTCCGGCGTACAAATTCCCAATACAATTCAAAACCTCTTTCACGATAAAGTAAATCAAGGTTCATTTCTGTTAAAGCGGGGGGCACAATCCTGGCTGTTCTTGAAGCACGGATGGCATTCACATCAGCCAGCGCAGCAGCTTCATTTCCAGTTCCCTTTCTCAATTTAGCCTCAGCCGTGGTATTATTGTTTTTAGCAATCTTAGCCTTATAAAAATTAGAAGTAGCCGTATTGTCATAAATCTTATTCCCACCCAGTCCGTTAAAATTTACAACAAAGTCAAATCCTTTATAATTGAGATTGCCATAAACATTATACAAGTATTTGGGAACAGCAGAGCCGGCTACAATTCTGTCTTTGGGGGTAATGATGCCATCTTTATCTGTATCTGCATATTTGCTTAAACCATGATCGTCAATTCCAATAAAGTCGAGCAGGTAAAATGAACCAATAGGATTACCATTAATATAACCATTTATCGTAGCACTTGTTAACCCCGATCCGGTGCGCTCCCCGAAAAGATGACCTGATAAGGCGAACCGCTTACATTATTTTTCATAAACGATGCATTACCGCCTATCCCAAGGCTAAGATTAGGAGTAATTTTTTTGCGATACTCCAGATCTATTTCAACTCCCGTATTACTGATTTCCATACCAGGTATATTGGCAAAGGTTAAACCAGCCGGCTGTACCGGATCCTGAGGGGGAATAGACAATAAAATATTGGTAGTGATCTTATTAAACCAATCTATAGTTCCGTTCAATGCGCCATCCAGCAAACCAAATTCAAATCCAATATTAGTTTGTTGGGTAGCCTCCCACTTTAAGTCGGGATTAGCAAAACGAGCAAAGAAAGTGCCTGGAGGATAAGCGCCGGTCGGATACAAAGGATAACTTGAGCCAGACGTTACTTCAGTTTTAAACAATGCCTGGGTTGATTTTGGAGCAATTTCCTGGTTACCGGTCATGCCCCAACCACCTCTCAGTTTTAGTGCACTGAACACGGTATTGTTTGCCATGAAGGCTTCTTCCTTAATATTCCATCCAAGTGAAAAGGACGGGAAATAGCCGTATTGATTATTCTCGCCGAATTTGGTAGAGCCATCCATTCTGAAACTTGCTGTTAGCAGGTATCTGTTATCAAACCCATAGTTTACACGGGCAAAATAGGATTGTAACTCACTTATATTGGCGTTTCCTGTGGGTCTGTTATTCGCCATAGTCAGTTCCTGTCCGATACCGGGATTATAGGTGGGGTCAAGATCATTCAGTGGCAATTTATTAATACTGAAACTACGGTACTGGTAAAAAATGTTCTGATAAGAATGTCCACCCATAACCGAAAAAGAATGCAGATCAATATCCTTTGTATAAGTAAGGTAATTCTCGATCAAACAAATGCTAAACTACCCTCATTGCAAACGTTTGCAATTTTTTACAGCTTATCAGATTTTTATAATCTATACCGGTATTTTCAATCGGGACTCCGGATATTGAGGAGATACTGAACAACTCAAAGCCAGTAGAGTAGAGAAGGGAGAGCAACTTATTCTTACTCCCCTTCCCCCTCGTC
>CAZFGP010000078.1:0-19945 GCA_964518685.1 uncultured Terrimonas sp. | reverse complement strand
TACAAAAATAAAAATGAATATGATGAGGAGTTGGAAACAAAAGGTTTCAAAGGGTTAAAGCTATCTCCCTTTCCGTGCAGATTATCTGATGGGAAATACTGGTTTAATGATCAGGAATATTTTTTACCGGCGAATTTACCCAATGGTGCTGTTATTCACGGTTTATTATATAACCGCCCTTTTAAAGTAATCCGGCAGGAGGCTACCGAAGATATGGCCATTCTTGGTTTGTTGTATGAATATAAAGGTGAAAACGAGGGTTATCCTTTTGCCTATTCTTGTGCGGTAGAATTTGCTTTAGGAAACAATAATACTTTATCTGTTGCCACTACCATAGAAAATTCGGGCGACACAGCGTTACCTTTAGCCGATGGCTGGCATCCTTATTTTACTTTTGGCAGTTGCGTGGATGATCTCGAACTCAGTTTCAATTCTGAGAAGACACTCGAATTTAAAAACCTGATCCCTACGGGGAAAGTATTAACCGATCATCGGTTTATACAACCGGCACGAATTGGAAAGCAGGAAATAGACAATTCCTTTGTTTTAGATTTTACCAAAAACCAGCCTATGTGTATTTTACGCGATCCGGCTACCGGGTGGCAATTGGAAATACATCCCGAAAAAAGTTATCCTTATTTACAAGTTTATACCCCCCCACATCGTTTGAGCATTGCGTTGGAAAATTTAAGCGCTCCGCCGGATGCATTTAATAATGGCATAGGACTTGCTCTTTTGCAGCCCAGGGAGCGCACCGCATTTCGGACAAAGTATATTCTAAGATTTTATTAAAATTAATCTTTATGTACTTGAGATTTGAGGCTAAACCTGTATTTTGCAGAAGTATAAACAGCTAAAAGCTCCGCAAGAATTGTTTTTGCTCTGTTGCTTCCGGGATTATCACCGGGCTGTAAATGCAAAAAAAAATGGAATGAAAAAGCTGATCACATCCACTTTATTTTTAAGTCTCTTCTTTACTGTCAGCGCTCAGGCAATTAATGGAGAAGTGCAGGAAGGAGAATTAGGAATTACGGTAGGTGCGGCCCATTATTTTGGCGACTTAAATACCAATGCAGCATTGAATCGCCCTAAACCGGCGTTGGGTATTTTTGTAAGAAAGCAATTTGGAGAATACATTGCTCTTCGACTGGGAGGTCATTTTGCCCAACTTGGTTATTCTGATATTTATAGCAAAAATGATTTTCAGAAAAGAAGGAACCTCAGTTTCAATAGTAATATCTGGGAAGCTTCCCTACAGGGGGATTTCAACTTTATGCGGTTTGTACCCGGAGTACCCGAATTGGCTTTTACCCCCTATGTAACAATGGGCGTCGGAATATTTAATTATAACCCCTACGCCTATTTGCGTGGTAAAAAATATGCGCTAAGACCTTTAGGCACTGAAGGGCAGGGATCTTCTGTGTATCCGGATCGTAGACCCTATAATGCGGTTGCCTTTTGTCTGCCTTTGGGCATGGGGATTAAGTACAATATTAATCCAAATCTTAATTTTTCTTTCGAAATAGCCTACCGTTTTACTTCCACTGATTATTTGGATGATGTGAGTTCGTATTATGCACCTGATGCATTTGCGTCCACTAATCCATCGGGATCCTCAACAATCTGGTATTTATTGCAGGATCGTTCTTATGAAACAGGCGATCAAATTAGAATCGGAACAAAAGGGCGTCAGCGTGGCTTTCGTAATCAAAGAGATTCTTATGTGATAGCGGAAGTTGGCTTGGCCTTTACCCTACGTTCTTATAAATGCCCGACAGCTGATTAAACCAACCTCTTGACCGCCTTTTTGGATGTTGATTATTGTTCTGCCGGTTAATGTATGTCAAAACAATTAGAGAAAACCTGCATAAATCCTGCATTTTATTGTATTTTTAAAAGTGATAACCCCGTGTATTGTAAAGGATTAAGAGAAAGAGAATTTGTTTTCTTAATATTTTCTCTGATTGCTTTTTAACAATATCTAAATGTGACTATCGTTTATATGAAGCGTATAAATTTTAATCCGATGAAACTCCGTTTTGTACCCCAAAAACTGGGACTTGCGTTCCTTATTTTCACGCCTGTATTGATTTCAGGGGTCATTAAGAATCAGTCGGCTTCTGCCCTTCATTCCACAGGTCATACTTATATCCAGAGTAGTCTGCATGACGAAACCGGAAATGTTTTTATCAACCGGCTATTTGACAGTATTCATTTGCAAGAGCGGGGACTTCAAAAAAATGTAGTTGAACTGGCTATAAAAGGATTCAGCAAACTTATGGGGAAAGGCAAACTCAATAGGGACAGCATTCTTACCATTGTTGACTTTTCACAATCCTCAAGGGAAAAGAGGATGTATGTTATTGATTTGAAAAACAGCCAGCTTTTATTCAATACCCGTGTAGCTCATGGTAGAAATTCGGGGATGGAATATGCACATAATTTTTCCAATATTGCAGCTTCCCATAAGAGTAGTCTCGGATTTTATGTTACTCAGGGTACTTACAATGGCAGTAATGGTTATTCCCTGCGATTGCTCGGAATGGAAAAGAGTATAAATGACAAAGCCTTTAACAGGAATATTGTAATCCATGGTGCAGATTATGTGAATAAAGAGTTTTTGCAGGAAAGTGGGATGTTAGGCAGAAGCTATGGTTGTCCAGCCATACCAACAGAAAATCATAAGGACATTATTGACGCTATAAAACAAGGTTCGTGTCTGTTTATTTATTCATCTAACGAAAGATATTTACGTACTTCCCCGGTTTTAAACGGTTAGACAAAATAAAAAGATGGTTAAGGTTGAAGCCTGGTCTGCTACGGAGACCGGGCTGTTTTTATTCTACTACAAAGCGATAGCCAATACCTTTTACTGTTATGATTTCCAGCGCAGGATCTTTTTTCAGATAGCCTCTTAGTTTTGTAATATACACATCAAGTGTGCGGGAATTAAAAAAGGAATCACTTCCCCACAGTACGTTCAGGATATCCTTTCTATCAATAACCCGTTCGCGGTTTTCGTACAATAATCTGAGTAATTCACTTTCCCTGAAAGACAATTTCCTTTCTTCGGTGCTGTGTGTCAGTGTTTGTCTGTGGGGATTAAAAAGAAATTCACCCAGCAATAAAATATCTTTCTGTTCTGTTTGTGTATCTTCATTACGGTTACGAAGTGCATTTTCAATTCGCACGATCAATTCCTCCATGCTGAAAGGTTTTCTGATATAATCGTTTGCTCCCTTATTAAAGCCCTTCACCAGGTCGGAAGTCTGCGTCTTGGCCGTTAAGAAAATGATTGGAATTAGAATATCGTTTTGCCGGATCTCTTCGGCGATGGCAAATCCATCCTTATTGGGAAGCATGATATCCAGAATACAGATATCGGGTTTGCTGACATGAAATTGTCTCATTACGTCTGCACCATCCGATTCAAGAATTACTTCATAAGCCCTGCTCTCCAAACTCTCTTTTACGATCTTGGCTAAGAGTATTTCATCCTCCACATACAGAATTTTAGTTTTCTTCATGGCTGGATGGAAGTTTAATAATGAATTCACTGCCATGTCCGGCTTCACTCTGCAGTGAAATAGTGCCCCGGTGTTCGTGAATAATATGGGCAACATAGCTCAACCCTAATCCATAACCTTTGATATTATGCCGGTTATCCGTCGGCACCCGGAAAAACTTATCAAAGATTTTGTTTTTGTATTCTGCAGGTATGCCTATCCCATTGTCTCTAACTATAATAATACAGTCCTGATTACTGCAATTGATATCAACATCAATCAACGGATTTTCTTTACTGTATTTAAGGGCGTTATCCAATAAATTATATAACACACTGGTGAGGTGCATTTGATCCGCCTCAATGACAAAACTCTTGCCGGTACATTTAAGATTAACCTGTGCTTTGAATTTTTCAAACTGTAATCCCATGGAAGCGATTACTTCCTGAGCCAGTTGTTGAATATCAAGCGTCTCGAATTTTAGCTTTGTTTTCTGGTTTTCAAAAATTGAGAGTTTGAGTACCTTATCTACCAGCATGGATAAGCGATTGAGTTCATTGCCGGCTATGTCAAGGTATTCTTTTGTACGTTCGGGCTGTTGAATCACATCAAAATTTTTAATCGCCTCAATGGCTACGCTCACCGTAGAAATAGGCGTTTTAAGTTCATGGGTGATATTACTTATAAAATCGTTCTTGATTTTTGTAAGTCGTTGCTGAACCCTAAGATTTCGAAACAGTACAGAGAACGCTGTTATGGTAAGGCCTATTAGAAAGAAGGAAAAGATAATCTGAGGTAATACTTTTTCAAAAAGATAGTTGAAGGTATTACCCAATTCCATCTGATAACTGATAGGGTGTGTTAAACCTATGGTTGCCGTATTCCATCCGGGTTTGACAGGTTCTTTTTGTTTTGTATCCGATTCTTCAGTCCGGATAATGGAAAAAGGAACATTGATATTATCTTTCTGGAGATTTCCGATATAAGCTTCGCGAATATCCTGAACACGAAGAGAGTCTTGCAGGGAATCAATTGCTATTAAGAATTCAAAAAACCGCCCCCCGGTTTTATAGGTTCTTCGCATCAATGAATCTTCTGTTCCAGTGACGGCTGGTCGCTCCACCGTAATAAAAGAATTACGGGTGGGCTGATTTTGTTCTCCATTCAAAGAATCGCTGATGTGTTTTCTCACCATGTCGGCAAATCTGGCTATATCAGGGGGTAGGCCATACCGTAATCTGGTGGTACTGTCCAGTTTTAGTTTTGAAGACTGCAGGTCAAAAACGGATTCGCGAAAGATGATATTGGTACGAAAACGAAGAATTCTTTTTTCCTCATCCACTTTCATCACTATCCAATAAATCTGAAATGTAACTACCAATAAGATAGCTGCTACCATCAGACCTACAGATATGTAAAATTTTTTGCTCATTGAATTGCAAAAGTAGATTTTACCGGTTGTCAGCACGGTTTGTGTTAACCTTAATTAACCTTTTCATTTACTATATACTAAAATACAGCATGTTACGTTAATTCCATACACTCCCTTTTTTATTTTAAATTATTAAATAGAAGTATATGAATTTTCATTCTCCCAGAAAACTATCTGACATCAATGAATTGATAATCAACCTGTTGCATAAGGTGTTTCAACGTCCGGATTTTTATCCTATTAAATATTATCACAGGAAGAGAAAAGACAGAACTGAGTTGGGAGAATTGTAGGCTTAAAACCCGGCTTTAAGGATAGTGATTAAGGCATACATTTACTGGGTTGCTTTATAGTGCTAGCTGAACAGGTATTCAACGTCTTCCTTAGTAAGACTTTTCACAAAAGTGGTATCATCCGCAATGAGATCCCGTGCAAGAGAGCGTTTCTTTTCCTGCAATTGCAATATTTTATCTTCAATAGTGTCCTTACAAATCATGCGATAGGCAAAAATATTTTTGGTTTGACCTATACGATGCGTACGATCAATAGCCTGCTGTTCTACAGCGGGGTTCCACCAGGGATCAACAATATATACATAATCGGCAGCGGTAAGATTAAGCCCCACCCCTCCGGCTTTTAAGGAAATTAGAAAGGCACGGCAGGATTCGTCGTTTTGAAAGCGGTTAATGGCTTTCTCTCTGTCGTGTGCGGAGGTGCTGCCATCGAAGTACTCAAAAGGAACCTCCAGTGATTTGAGTTTTTCCTTTATTAAGGCCAACATTCCCAAAAATTGAGAAAAAACAAGCGCTTTATGATTGCTTATATTTTCTGTAATTTCTCTTGCAATTTCTTCCAGTTTTATAGAATGATTAGGATACTTTTCGGGTTCGTTCATTATTGCGGGGGAGTCACAAATCTGGCGAAGCTTCATCAGCCCCTGCAAAATAGTTAATTGTGATTTTTGAATACCCTGTTCATTAATTACTCCCAGGATTTTATTTCTGTAGTCCATGCGAAAAGCCTCGTAGATTTCTCTCTGTTCGGATTGCATCTCGCAGAATAAAATGGTTTCTGTTTTTTCAGGCAGATCTTTAGCCACCTGTTCTTTAGTGCGGCGAAGGATAAAGGGGTAAAGTAATCTTTTCAGGTGGTCCTTTCTTTCCTGCTCACCGAATTTATCAATGGGAGTAGCAAATTCATTTCTAAAATATTCCACACTGCCTAACATGCCCGGATTCAGGAAATTCATCTGGGCATAGATGTCAAAGGTGTTGTTTTGTAAAGGAGTGCCACTGAGGCAAAGACGGTTTTTTGATACCAGCAGACAAGCCGCTTTTGTTACCTTACTCTGAGGGTTTTTAATGGCTTGTGATTCATCAAGGATAACATAATCGAAATTGATTTCTGTCAGCAGTCTTATATCGCTTCTAAGGGTACCATAGGTAGTGATAACGATGTTAAAACTGCTGAACCATCCCTTATCCCGGGTACGCTCCGGCCCATGATGGGTGTGATGAGTGAGATCGGGTGTAAATTTTCGGATTTCGTTTTCCCAGTTAAACATCAGAGTTGTTGGACAAACCACTAAAGCCTTCAGGGATTTAAGAGAATGGCGGTAAAATTGAAGAAATGACAAGGCCTGAATTGTTTTTCCCAACCCCATATCATCGGCTAAAATACCACCCCACCCTACTTCACTCAGGTAGTTAAGCCAATGAAATCCGGCTACCTGATACGGTCTTAAAATATGCTCCAGGCTAACAGGGGGATCAATTTCTTTAATCCGGTTGAATCCTCTCAGCCGATTGTATCTTTCCTCCAGTTCTATCAGAACCTCTGTTTCATCCCGCTCTTCATACAATTCATCAATAATACTTAAATGATATTTGGATAAACGCAGGGCATTATTCTTACCTTCACCAACCCTGAACAACAATGAATATTTTTTCAGCCATCCTTCGGGTAGTATACCCAGGGTGCCATCATTGAGTTGCACAAACTGTTGTTTGTTGGTCAACGCTCTTTTTATTTCATCAATGCTCACCTGTTGTTCTCCAAATACCACTTTTACTTTGGCATCAAACCAGTCAATCCCATTACTTATATGAATTTGTGTAGTAGGTCTGGCGGTATTGAATCTGAAATTTCTAAGCACATCAAATCCAGAAACGGGCACATTCATTTCCTTCATGCTGTCAATGAACAGAAAAAACCAGTTATTTTTTAAAACATCTCCTCCTTTTAAAGCCAAGGTAGCCGAATCTTCGGGATGAATAAAATTGGAGTGAAGTCCCTCCAGTTTTTTCAGAAACTGTAATTCAGTTTGACGATTTCGGTGAACTTCCAAAACCTTTCCATTGATGGGCAGTGTAAGGATGTCTTTGGTATTGTATTTTGTCTCAAATCCTTTATAGGAAAATATGGGTGCGAAAAGAAGATAGTCACCTTTTTCCTGTAAAACCACTTTTACTTCTGGTTCTACATCCTTGATTTTTTGTACCAGATTGTCGGCAAACTGCACTTTATATTCCCGGGTAACAGGGATAAGACGCTGCTGCAGATAGTCCGGCCAATCTTTCATTTCAATAGTTACACTTCTGTCGGGTGTAAAACGTTCCACCTCAAGAATATCTTCCTGCCGGCTCCAGTTGTATAGAGTGTCAGCGTATTTAAAAAGCAGATAACTACTCCATTCGTTTTCTTTTAATGGCACTTCTATACCATTTACCTGAACCTTGCATGAAATCTCTATTTTGTTACCGCGGGGCTGAACCTGGAAAACCGGAGTCACGCTGTCTCCGCCAAGTTGTATAGGGAGGAGATGAGCCGTAGTAAAACTTTTTCCGGAAGATAAAAAATAAATCAGCGTGCTTTGTTGGTGTTCGCTAAATAACTTTCTCAGTTTAGGATACCAGTATTCGGCTATCAGGGATTTTGTTTCCTCGGGCAGATCGTCTTCCTCCTGTTGAATAATGTTGTCCCATATGCTGGCAAATGGCGAGTTGCGTTTGATATATTTGTTAACTTCCTGCTCACTCAATTTACGAAGCTGCTGCAAGAGTTGTTTATCTTCTTCGCTATAAGATTCCGTGTTTACGAATCTGGTAAGATCCAGTTTTTCAATTCTTCCAGTAAAACCGGCACCCGTTTCATTTGCCTCTCCGGCTATAGCGTCAATTTCAAATCCGGGAAAAGTTCCCCCTGTCTCACGAAAAACAATTCCTATCCGCCTGATATTTTCGCTTTTCAGATCAGTCTCTATGGTCAGGTTTTCAGTAGTGGTAAGTTGTGGTTCAGGAGCGGCTACAGGTTGCCTCACCACGCTGGTTGAACCAGATTCAACTCTCTTGATAGATGTGTCCAGTACCCGCAAAAAGGGTTTCCCATCCTTATAGGTAAACTCAAATTTCCCCGTCAGGTCGTCACTTAGCGAGTATCCATATATTTCTAATAATTTGTTTTTTTGTTTGTCCCAGTTGCGTATGGAATCGAAGTAGTAAGGCCCGTAAGCATTTAGCAATTGCAAAAACAACATTACTTTATGCGTGCAAAGTGGATGTTCCTGTTCATTGCACTTACAAGAGGTATCAAAATTTCTTTCTTCGTTTTTTTGAATAACCAGGGGAAAGGTTTCTCCCTTGTAAACCAGACTGGCTTCCACTTTCTCATTGGCAGCCGACAAAATATTTGCTTTTTGCACCCGCAAAATTTGTTCTGCCATTAAAAAACTTTCAGGAGAACTCAAAAGCCGGATGGTCTTGAGTTCAATATTTTTCATTTTAATTACAGTGTGTAGCTGGCTATAGCGGGTTTCTTTTTCTCCGAGAATATTCTTATCCAGCATATCCTGCAGGTGAAAAAGAGAGGCCGCCTCATGCCGGCATATTTCACCTAAATTATAGGGGCAACTGCATCGGACAGACAGCGTATGGTCATCTCTGTATTTTTGTATGTTTACTCTGTAGTAAGTTGAGTAACTGTCGTCTCTTACTCTGAAGGAAACCGAGTTGAGGAGTTCATCGTGGTCTGTCAGTTCAACATATCCAAGCGAATGAATTTTTTTACCCCGCCGGATTACTTCATCAGTACCATTGTTATAAACAAATTTTATTAAATGTGGTAAAGCCATGCTTCTAAGAAAAAATCAGTAAAGCCAGCCTCTGTTCAAAAAAGGCTAATTGGCGAAATTACAAAAAAAACACAGGCCGAAAGCGTTCTTATTTTAAAGGCAGGGGGATTATATATTTCCTGTTGTCTCAATGCCGTTTTCTATCACTAATTTTCCGTCTTTATAAATGGGAAGTATATTAGCGATATCCGGGGTAAGACAGAATTGAATATCCATTTCTAAACCGTAGGCGCTCAGGCGCTCATAATGGGAAGCTTTTTTTCTTTTAACAAATTCATAGAATCCCGGCTGTGCTTCTGAATAAAGTGAATGCGCAATTGAAGAGGAGTCGCAATTGATATTAAAATGTTCTTTTACCCGATCTATTATTGCACCCGCCATCAGGGTGTCTTCAATATTTATCCTGTTTTTCCAGGCGGCGCAGGCGAGCAATACATTTTTATTTTGCTTTATAAGATACGATGAAACGATGGACAGATTGGGAAAGGATGCTGTGATCAGGGTTTGGGCGCCTTTTTCAAGAGCGGTATATAATAATTGAGTGCCGTTAGTGGTGGTAAGTACCAGTACTTTACCCTCAATAAAAGAAGGAGGATATTCTAATGGCGAATTGCCATGTTGGAGACCTTCGGCTATTTTTCCGTCACGTTCTCCAGCCGTAACTGCCTGAAGAAGATTTCCCAATTCAATACATCGGGCTACATTGTCTACAGGGATCACATACTTTGCTCCATTATATAAAGCCGCTGCAATCGTGGAGGTTGCCCGCAGAACGTCAATAATTACTACTATTGTTTTGCTCAGATCATACAGAGGTAATATTGAAGGGGAGAGAGCTGTATTCAGTTGAGGCCGGTTTTCTTTCATATCAGTTATACTTCTTCTCGAATAATTTGTAAATATCAGGAAGAGAATTAAGATAAATCATCAGCCCATTATTGCCCGCCATTTTTCTGTTTCGGCGTAAAGTTTCACAAGAGCATTACGTTGATTCATCATGTTTTCAAAATATCTCTTCAGGTAGAACCTACCTAATATTCCTCCTATGGTATCTTTGGGTTCACCTAAGTCTATTAAATCAATCACCAAAGTGCCATTTTCTACCGGTTTAAAATGATGTTCAAAACGAAAGCTTTTTAGATCGCCATTTACCAATTCCTCAACAAACTTTTCCGGGATATTCATTTCTGTGATTTTGGAAGTTATAACCCGGGTCTTCCCAAAATGTCTGGCAGAAAGGGTAATGGTATCCCCTGTTTTTACCAATATTTCCGAAGCGCTTGCAGATAGTGTCACACTACGCCCTTCAAGCGCTTTTTTAAAGACCGTTGTGTTTCGGCAAAGGTCGAAAACCCGGTCTGCCGGAGCTTTAATAAATGTAGTAAGATGAATGGAGGCCATAGGAGGTTAAAGATTTGATGATTGTTGTACAAAAGGTAATTTAGCTACCCGTGCTTTCAGGAGCTTGTCTCTTACCTCAACATATATTTCCTTGTCTATTCCGGAAAATTCTGAAGTTACATAGCCCAAACCGATTGGTCTTCCTAAGGTAGGAGACTGGGTTCCTGAAGTTACCCGCCCGATCAGGTTTCCTTCTGCATCCTTAATTTGATAACCATGCCTTGGGATGCCTTTATCTATCATTTCAAAGCCCACTAATTTTTTATCCACACCGCTACTCTTCTGCTTTTGTAAATAATCTCCGGCCGTGAACGATTTATTGAATTTGGTGATCCAGCCCAGACCTGCCTCCAGGGGTGTTGTGAAGTCGTCTAAATCGTTGCCGTATAAACAATAACCCATTTCAAGGCGTAATGTATCTCTGGCTCCAAGTCCGATCGGTTTTAGACCCTGTGGCGCACCAACTTCAAAAATGGCGTTCCAGATAGTGTCTGCATCGTGGTTTGAATTTTCGAAATATATTTCCACCCCTCCTGCGCCTGTATAACCGGTGGCGCTGATCAGCACATTATCCACCCCTGCAAATCGGCCTTTCAGGAAATTGTAATATTTGAGATTTAGGATATCCAGTTCCGTTAAAGGTTGCAGTATTTTGGTGGCATTCGGTCCTTGTACAGCCAAAAGTCCTGTATGGTCAGAGATATTCAGCATTTCCACATTTTCAGTATTATGAAAAGTGATCCAATCCCAATCTTTTTCAATATTGGAAGCATTTACCACCAGCAGATATTTCTGATTAGGTTCAAAACAGTATACAAGCAGGTCGTCAATAATTCCGCCATTTTCATTGGTCAGACAACTGTATTGTATTTTTCCGGCCGTGAGTTTGGAAGCATCATTGGTTGTAATTCGTTGAATCAGGTCCAGTACTCCTGCTCCTTTTAAAAGAAATTCACCCATATGGCTTACATCAAAAACACCTGCATTATTACGCACCGCTGCATGCTCATCATTGATTCCGGTATAGCTAATTGGCATATTATAGCCTGCAAATTCAGCCATTTTAGCACCGGCCTCAATATGTTTTGCTGTAAACGGGGTTTGCTTCATTATATGAAAGATAAAATGTTAATGTTTTAGCTCTTCTTTTATTGAGGGGTTCTGATACCAACTACTGTACAGAATGTAATTATCGGCAATTCGGTTAATCTCTCCGCTGATGAGTTCTTTAGGCACATCTTTAATTTTTTTTGCCGGCACGCCTGCATAAATAGAACCTGCCTCAATTTTTACACCTTCCAGGACTACGGCTCCTGCGGCAATAATGGAGAAACTGCCGATCTCTACATTATCCATCACTGTAGCACCCATACCAATCAGGACATTGTCATGTACCGTACAACCATGAACTATAGCGTTGTGTCCGATAGTTACATTGTCGCCAATAATGGTTTTAGTTCTCTGGTAAGTGCAATGAATAATTGCCCCATCCTGAATATTTACCTTGTTGCCAATTCGAATGGCATTTACGTCACCCCTCACTACAGCATTGAACCAAACACTACAATTATTACCCATAATCACATCCCCGGCAACGGTAGCATTGGGCGCTATAAAACAATTTTCACCAAAACCGGGAGATACTCCCTTTACAGTTAATATGAACGACATAACTATAAAATTTGAGTTTATATAAACTATAAGTATCCAGTTTTATACCAGCGCAATATCAAAATTCACCAGTTCAATGAATTGCCTGATTCTTTTATCAATATCCTCTCTTGACAGTTCTTTTAACCGGGTTATGCCAAATTTTTCCACACAAAATGAAGCAATCGCTGATCCCACTATGATTGCTGATTTCAATCCCTCAAATGAAAAATCCTTGGTACTATCCAGGTAGCCAACAAAGCCTCCTGCAAAAGAGTCTCCTGCCCCGGTTGGGTCAAATACTTCGTCTATTGGCAGCGCCGGAGCAAAAAATACATGATTGTCCTGAAAAAGCAGAGCGCCATGTTCACCTTTTTTAATAA
Source organism: uncultured Terrimonas sp. (assembly GCA_964518685.1). GTDB lineage: Bacteria > Bacteroidota > Bacteroidia > Chitinophagales > Chitinophagaceae > Agriterribacter. The sequence goes on along the minus strand of CAZFGP010000078.1, from coordinate 7,444 downwards.
TCAGGTACCGGGGTCCCATCTTCAGGATTTCTTTCGCAGCACGTACCAGGGAATATTGACCGCTTAATTGTCTTGCTTCGCTGTCATTGATGAGAAGAACATCTACTTTTTTAAGTATCTTTTCAAGGTCTGCCATAGCAGTTTCCATCCAATAATTCATGGTGTCCAGAGCTACCAGTTTTGGCCGTTCTTTTAACTGTTCCACTACACTCAGTTGAATAGAGGGTGCGAGATTTCCCAGCATCAGGATATCTGCACCCTGATAACTGGCAGGAACAACAGGTGAAAAATTACCCAAAACATTTAACTGTGTCTCCAGGGTATCCCTGGTATTCATGTCCAGATGATATCGTCCATGCCAGAAAAAGGATTTTTGATTTTTTTCAATTTGTACGCCATCCAGTATCACTCCCCTGGCCTCCAGCACAGACAGTTCCGCTGTTGGGAAATCCCCGCCCACTACGGATATCTGCTGAATAGGCCGGGTAAAATTAGAAGCGCTCCATGCAATATAGGTAGCCGCCCCTCCAACAATTTTATCGCTCTTCCCAAAAGGAGTCTCAATCTTATCAAAAGCCATAGATCCGACAACAATCACAGACATGAAGCGCTCAGTTTAAGTGAATGATCATTTACCTTGTTCTTGAACCGTACAAAACTAAGTGAAAAATTTCAGCCTGCATTGTCCGGCAGCACATTTCAATTTTGTTGCACCTCGAAACTTTTGACAGAGATTCTCCAGCGGAATTTCCATCTGCTGTATATTGTGCCGGGGAATTGAATATACGATTTAAAATATGCTTTAACATATGAAATAGGCGGCAGCAACAGGAAATAGTTTAATTTCGTGTTCCTGATGAAGTATATCTTTTACATCCTGATTGGGTATTTGTTATATCGCTTTCTCACGAATTTTTTGTTCCCAGTATACAAAACGGGAAAGCAGATAAAGAAACAGTTTGATGAAATGCAACAGCAGATGCAGGAGAACACCCGTCAAAATTCTACCACCCATACGGCACCCTCTAAACAGAAGACTTCAGAAAACAGTTCTTCCGGGGGAGAGTATATTGATTTTGAAGAAATAACTTAATTTTGTAATCCTTTTCACTTTATAATCAATATAATGACAAATCAATTATTCGATTTTGGATTGATTGGGTTGGGTGTTATGGGCCGCAACCTTCTTTTGAATATGGCCGATCATGGCTTTGCAGTAATTGGATACAATAGAAGTCCCCAGAAAGTAACGGACCTGGAAAATGAAATTATTCCCGGCACAACCGTTAAAGGTACTTCTGATCTTAAGGTAATGGTGGAGTCGCTCAAGAAACCGCGCCGTATAACCCTACTGGTGAAAGCAGGTCAGCCTGTAGACGATATGCTGGAGGAATTGATTCCTTTACTTGATAAAGGAGACATAATAATAGACGGAGGTAATTCTCATTATACGGACACTCTGAGGCGGGTTACCTATATGCAGGGAAAAGGGTTTCACTTTATGGGTATGGGCGTTTCAGGCGGAGAAGAGGGGGCACGAAGAGGTCCCAGTATTATGCCTGGTGGCGATCCGGAAGCTTATCAGCATGTAAAACCTATGCTGGAGGCTGTTTCTGCTAAGGTAAACGGGGAGCCTTGTGTGTCGCACATGGGTAAGGGTGCGGCCGGGCATTATGTAAAAATGGTGCATAACGGGATTGAGTATGGTATCATGCAGTTGATTAGTGAAGTGTATGATGTATTGCATAGGGGTTACAGACTGACCAATGACGAATTGCATGAGGTGTTCAAGCAATGGAATAATGGTGAACTGCAATCATTTTTAGTGGAGATAACCCGGGACATATTTTTGAAAAATGATGACAAAACGGGGAAGCGACTGGTAGATATGATACTGGATAAAGCCGGCTCAAAAGGTACAGGCAAGTGGACTTCACAGGATGCAATGGATCTGGGGATGTCCATACCTACTATTGACATTGCTGTGAGTATGCGTAATCTGTCTGCTCTAAAGCAGGAAAGAGTAAGTGCATCTGCGATATATCCTTCTGAAATTAAAATTGCCGGTGTTTCAAAAGAAGAAATTATTCAACAGGCCAGAGAGGCTTTGTTTTTTGGAACCATGATCAGCTATTCACAGGGACTTGCTCTTCTCGTAGAAGCTTCAAAAGAATACCAGATGGAAATTCCACTGCCTGAGGTGGTGAAAATATGGAGAGGTGGTTGTATCATCCGCTCTTCTTTACTGGAGGTGTTTTATCAGGCGTATGTTAAGAATCCCACTCTTCCCAATATATTATTAGATGGTCATATTGCTGCGCTGGTAAAAAGCAGAACAGAGAACACCCGAAAATTTGTGGCTACCGCCACGCAAGCCGGCATCCCGGTTTCGGCCCTGGCGGTATCTGTAGGTTATTTTGATGCATATCGCAGCGCCATTATGTCTACCAACCTGATTCAGGCTCAGCGCGACTTTTTTGGAGCGCACACCTATCAGCGTGTGGATGAAGAAGGCATCTTTCATACTAACTGGCAATAAGTCCGTTATTTCGGAAAATTAAACCATAATGCAGTCTGTCCTTTCGGCAACTTCAAAACAGCAGTGAGTGGCAGATTATAATTTGATACTGTAACTATAACTGGTATGCAAAATCATAAACGACCCCCCTCCTCTCTGATATTTATATTTGGAGGAAGTGGTGATCTTAATCTTCGTAAACTGACACCTGCTCTTTATAATTTATTTTTGGATGAATGGATGCCCGATAAATTTGGCATAGTAGGTATTGGCAGAAGTGATTATAATGACGAAAACTACCGAACTCATTTATTTGACGGGATAAAAAAGTTTTCCCGCCGTAAGGGTGAGGAGAATGGTAACTGGAATAAATTTGCGCAACATATCAGCTATCTTCAGATGGACGCAGAAGATGAGGCTGCATACAATAAGATTTCTGATATAGCAAAAGAGAAAGAAACTGCATTTGGAGAACACCCTAATGTGATCTTTTATCTGGCGGTAGCTCCACAACTTGTACCGGATATTGCAGCTAAACTGGGTCGGCTTAGTCTGTGTTCCGACACCAAATGCACCCGAATTGTAATTGAAAAACCGTTTGGTCATGATCTGCAGAGTGCAAGGGAATTAAATCATTTATTGAGTACGATATTTGATGAAGACCAAATATTCCGGATAGATCATTATTTGGGTAAGGAAACCGTACAAAACATTCTGGCTCTAAGATTTGCAAATGCCTTATTTGAACCCATTTGGAATCGCAATTATATTGAAAACATACAAATTACAGCGTCAGAAATAGTAGGCTCGGAAAACAGAGGCGCTTATTACGAAAAGTCGGGCGCCTTAAGAGACATGGTACAAAACCACATGTTGCAATTGATGTGTATGATTGCTATGGAAGCGCCGGTTTCATTTGATGCCAATGAGATTAGAAATAAAAAGGTGGACGTATTAAATGCGATTAGAAAAATAGACGCCAATGAGGTTCAGGATTATGCGGTGAGAGGGCAGTACTCCGAAGGCTGGATGAAAGGTGAAAAGGTGGCGGGATACCAAAAGGAGAAAAATGTAAGTACTGAATCCAATGTAGAAACCTTTGCCGCGGTAAAATTTTATATTGATAACTGGAGATGGCAGGGGGTTCCTTTTTATGTACGCACGGGAAAGCGTATGCGTAATAAGAGCACCATTATAACCCTGCAGTTTCGACCCGCCCCTAACTTTTCTTTTCCTTCAGAAGCCGCAGCTACCTGGCGTCCCAACAGACTTACCATCAGTATTCAGCCGGAGATGGATATTAGAATCAGGTTTCAGGCAAAACGCCCGGGTCAGGATATGATTCTGAGCCCGGTAGATATGATATTTAATTATGATGAAGCCTACGATGAACACCAACCAGAAGCCTACGAGACACTGCTTCTGGACGTAATGGAAGGCAATGCCACCCTTTTCATGAGGGTGGATCAGGTAGAGGCTGCATGGAAGATCATTATGCCCATTCTGGAGGCTTGGGAAGCCCGCAAGCCGGTGGATTTCCCCAACTATGCACCAGATTCCTGGGGGCCGGAAGACGCCGAGGCCCTTATTGCCAGAGATGGCTTTAACTGGGTAACCCTGCCGCCACCTCATGAAGAATAGCTATTTAGAAATCATTTTCTATTTTCACCCGTAATATGATTATACTACAGAAGGGAGATAAGGCACCTGTTTTTTCAGGAAAAAATCAGAGAGATGAAAAGATAGCCCTTTCCGATTTTAAAGGCAAGAAACTGGTGCTTTATTTTTATCCTAAAGACAATACACCGGGTTGTACTTCGCAGGCATGTAATTTAAGAGACAATTTTGCGTTGTTAAAGCAAAAGGGATTCGAAATACTTGGTGTAAGCCCCGATGAGGTGCAATCACATTCGAAATTTGAGTCGAAATATACGCTCCCTTTTAATTTGCTTGCCGATCCGGAACACAGGATTATCGAAAAGTATGGAGTATGGGGAGAAAAGCAGTTGTATGGTAGAAAATTTATGGGCTTAAACCGTACTACTTTTATTATTGATGAGGAAGGAGTAATAATAAAAATATTTTTACGACCCAGGGTTAAAGAACATGCAGAAGAGATCATCCGTTTCTGGGAACAGCAAGAAGGCTAATGGATATTTCAGGTATTACAATCAAAGAAAGATCATTTCGGGCAAAAATAGCCGCCTATTGTCTTGGGGTGGAAAATGTAGCTTTTACACTTGGTAAAACCATTTACCTGTATAATGCTACTGCCCAGGAGTTTATGCACAATACTCGTTGGGTGAAGCATGAGTTAAAACATGTGGAACAATTCAAACGCTATGGATTTATTTCTTTTTTAACCCGCTATACAATTGAAACCATCAGGAAAGGTTATCATAAAAACAAATATGAAGTGGAAGCACGAAATGCGGAATGGGAATTGGGATGAAACACCTGACTAAGATAACTGGAACCTATACTTTATGTAAACGCGCCGCCGCTCTTTCGAGCGTTTCTTCTTTTTTACAAAAACAAAAGCGAAGTACTTTATTATCAACAGAATTTTGATAGAAGGCTGAGACCGGTATGGTGGCTACACCATAATCTCGGGTGAGCCGAACTGCCATCTCCATCTCCGGTTCGTCGCTGAAATGCTGGTAACTACCGAGGATAAAATAACTGCCATGACATTTGTGCATTTTAAACCGCGTGTTTTTCATTACCTCCAGGAAATAATCTCTTTTTCGTTGAAAAAATCCGGATAGAGAATTATACTGGTCTTCTTGTCTTAAAAAAGAGGTTAGCGCTACCTGTTTAGGCGTATCGGTTGAAAAACAATTGTATTGATGCACTTTTCTGAATTCTGCCATGAACGCTGAAGGAGCCACACAATATCCGATTTTCCATCCCGTACAATGGTATACCTTCCCAAAAGAAAAGCAAACAAAACTTCTTTCAAGCAAATCCGGATATCGCAACATACTCAGATGGGGCAGATTATCATATACCAGGTGTTCGTATACTTCATCACTTAATACTAAAATGTTTGTTTCCTGAATAATTTCTCTCAGAGCAGCTATGTCTTCCTCTTTTAATATACCACCTGTGGGATTATGAGGAGAGTTGAGCATAATCATTCGCGTACGTTTAGTTACGGATTGCTTTACAACTTCCCAGTCTATCTCATAGTCGGGATACTGAAGCGGAATGATGATGGGTTTAGCGCCATTGACCACGATGTTGGGGATGTAACTATCATAGCCCGGTTGAAATACAATTACTTCATCACCAGGTTGTAAAACAGCAGTAAGCGCAGTATATATTGCATAAGTTCCTCCGGGAGTAATGGTGATTTCATTTTCCGGATTTATTAGTGTTCCGTATAAATGCGCTATCTTTTCGGCAATAACTTCTCTAAGCGCCATATTACCGTACATGTGTGCATATTGATTATGTCCTTTCAGCATAGCATCATTAACGGCAGCAATCAACGATTCATTCATTGGAAAGTCAGGAAAGCCCTGACCCAGATTAACGGCCCCATATTCTTTGGCCAGCGTACTCATTACGGTAAAAATAGTTGTACCCACCTCCGGAAGTTTGGAATGAATTGCCGGCATAAAACGATACTTTTTACTGAATCAAAGGTTTTAGGCTATAGATTAAAGAGGCGCTTTTCCAACAACCATCTTGCCGGCTTAGGTTTGACATATTTTAATCCAAACTGAGCAATACTGCTTTTAATATGTTCAACTGCTTCTTCAATAGAATCAGTGAGCAGAAGCAAATGGAGATCTTCCGGAGAAATAGTACCCTCAGTTTTTAACTTCTCGATATATTCCATTAACTTTTTCTGAAAATCCTTGCAAAAAATAATGATTGGAAAAGTGTCAATTACTTTGGTTTGTACGAGAGTCAGGGCTTCAAAAAGTTCATCCATAGTGCCGAACCCTCCCGGCATTACGATGAATGCATAGGAATATTTGATCAATAGGGTCTTTCGTACAAAAAAGTATCGAATATTCACCCATTTATCGAGATAAGGGTTTGGATGTTGCTCATGTGGCAGAATGATATTGCAGCCTACCGACTTTCCACCAACATCTTTTGCACCGCGGTTGGCAGCTTCCATTATCCCAGGACCCCCACCGGTCATTATCGTAAAGCCTAATTTTGCAATTTCTCCGGATAACTTACGGGTTAAAATATAATATTTGTCATCGTCTTTAAAACGGGCTGAGCCAAAAATAGTAACACAGGGTCCTATAAAATGAAGCGCTCTAAATCCTTTGATGAATTCCCAAAGTGTTCTAACACCAAACTTAAACTCATTCCATCTGGACTGAGGCCCCTCTAAAAACCGAATTTCTGAATTATTTACTTTGGCCATATTTCATCAAATATTTTAAAATTTCAAACCTAACTGATTTTTTGTTAAAATTATTAACGTTCGTAAGACAATATGTCACTAATCTGTATATTAGCTGAATTTGGAAAAATAATCAAAAGTTCATGATAATTATGAAGTTACAGATCCGCGAGAAAGAATGTTTAATTTGTTACGGTTGAGTGGCATTTGTTTTGATATTAAAGATAGCAATTATAAAATGGAGTAGGATATGAAGGTTAAAGTTGAAGAAAGAATTATTTTACCTAAGGAAATGATCGTTGGAGATCCTGAAGCAAGGGTGATGATTGTTGAATATGGGGATTATGAAAGTGCTGAAACAGCAAAAGTTCATAGTATTATTTTGGAATTATTAAAAAAGTTTAAGGGCAAGATAAAATATAATTTTCGACATTTCCCCTTAACACGGATACACCAGCGTTCTTTTAAAGCTGCCGAGGCGGCTATTGCTGCAGGTCAGGAAGGGAAGTTTTGGGAAATGCATAATATTTTGCTTCATCATCAGCGGAATTTAG
>CAZFGP010000077.1:0-19996 GCA_964518685.1 uncultured Terrimonas sp. | reverse complement strand
CAATTGGATAAGTCAGGCGCCTGGACTAATCCTATTGTTACAGCCATTGAACCGCTAAAGAATTTTTATCCTGCTGAGGATTATCATAAGGACTATTACCTACGCAATGACAAAGTGCCTTACTGCCAATATGTGATCAAACCTAAGATGGCAAAATTTGAAAAGGTGTTTAAAGACAAGTTGAAAAAGGAGTAACTCTTTCATCACGGGTTCTTTAAAAATTGCAATGGGATACCCGATTTTACAAGCATTCTTTCTTTGCTTACTGGTCTGCCATCACCTCATGACTTCTTTTCATGGCAGACTCGAAACTGTCTGTAATATTTGCTTTGCCAATAGCAAACAGCAACCGGGCAGACCGCAATTCATCCATTACCTGCCGGCTGCGCACTTCCGATAAGATCAGTTTAGTGCCACGCGATTTTGATTCCTTATAAATTTCCCGCAGGGTTCTTATTCCTGTAGCATCTATAATAGGAACATTACGCATCCGGATAATGAATACTTTGGGTGGCTTTTTTATATGCTTTATAGCGTCTTTAAACTTATAAGCAGCGCCAAAAAACAAAGGCCCATTGATTTCAAATACTTCCATCTCGCGTGGAATAACATAGTTTCCTATATCATTTTCATCGGTGCTTTCCACCCGGCCCGCAATAGTGCCGGTAATAATATGCACATCACTAAACCTGATCATATTGCGCATAAATAAAAACACGGCCAGTACCATTCCGATTTCTATCGCTACGGTTAAGTCCACCAACACGGTGAGTAAAAAAGTAGTGAATAAAACGGCGGCATCGCCATGTGGACCACGGGCTACAGAAATAAAATTCTCCCATTCACTCATATTATAAGCCACAATCACTAATATGCCCGCTAACGCAGCCATGGGGATCAGGGCCGCCCACTTTCCAACAAAAAAAATGATCAGTAATAAGGTGATTGCATGTACTATCCCAGCAATAGGGGTTCGTCCTCCGTTTTTTATATTTGTGGCGGTACGTGCAATAGCACCGGTAGCCGGAATGCCTCCAAAAACAGATGAAAAAACATTGGCCACTCCTTGTGCTATCAATTCGGTGTTGGACCGGTGGTTACCCCCTATCATACCATCAGCCACTATAGCCGACAACAACGATTCTATACCTCCCAGCATGGCAATAGTGAAGGCAGGGGCTATTAATTTCTGAATCGTAGCAAAATCAATATCGGGAACAACAGGTGAGGGGAAGGTAGATTCTATGCTGCCGAAACGACTACCAATTGTTTCCACCGGCAAATGCAGGAGTTGAACAGCGGCGGTAGAAATTAATAAGGCAATCAATGACCCCGGGATTTTGCGTGTGATCTTCGGCCAAAGTACAATTAAGGCTACTGTTCCACCAGCAATCAGCAAGGCATATAAATTTACCGACTGAACGTAATTGAGATAACTTTTCCATTTTTCTATAAAATCAGCAGGCATTTCCGCCATTTCCAAACCAAAAAAATCTTTTATCTGGGAAGAAAAAATAATGAGCGCGATACCACTAGTAAAACCCACGATCAACGGGTAGGGGATAAATTTAATGATGGTTCCCAGGCGGGCTATACCCATGATAATAAGCATTAATCCAGCAAGGAAGGTAGCAATGATCAATCCGTTTATACCAAATTGCTGAACGATACCATATACTATAACAATGAAGGCGCCGGTAGGGCCTCCTATCTGCACCCTGCTGCCGCCAAGAACCGAAATAACAAAACCTGCAATTACGGCAGTATATAATCCCTTTTCGGGGGAAACGCCTGAGGCGATGGCAAAGGCTATTGCCAAAGGCAAAGCAACCACCCCAACAATCAACCCTGCCATCACATCCTTTGCCAACTGATGACGACTGTAATTCTTTAACGTGTCAACCAATTTCGGTCTGAAAATATCACCTCTCTTTAACACTCTCTTTAAATTTGTGCTGAACGTTTCTGGGAAAAGAAACGGATCACCGGCCTAAATGACTCCCGCCCATTTAATATCCACACAAAATGCGAATGCTAAATTAATATTTACAAATGGAAAATCTTTTAGGATTCTTTCCGATTACACCTTAATCCAAAGTTTTAGCAGGTCATCCATTTCAGTACCTACTATATAGTAGCTATCGGGAAGCTCATCTCCGGTACAATAAAAAGTAGCAAGTCTTGTACCTCCAGGCATTTGTTCCAGCTGACGATACAGATTCCGGTTATAATGTTTATACAGTTCGACAGAAAACTCAATGCCTTCATCAATTTTTTCCGCATCTTCAAGGTTCTCATAAAAGGCATTAAAAAAATAAAGATGATCGAAATCGCGAAGATCTATCTGCGTAAAATTACCCGGTATGAAAGAAACATTTTCTAATCCCAATTCCTTTTTTGCTGTTTCTGCATACTGCACCAGGTCCAGTCGTTGTTCCACGCCATAAAAATGAGCATGGGAAGAAAAATAAGCAGCACTCAAACAAAATTTTCCCACCCCACTGCCTATGTCAAGGATCCGGGAACCTTTTTCAGCACCTAAAAAAGAAGCTGTCATTCTTGCCACACTCAAAGGGGTCCAATGACGCTCAGCTAATAATCTGATCCGCATTGGATATAGTGAATTAAACTGTTTGTCTCCGGTGAAATACTCGTTTACCGTTGACTTTTTACCAACTGCATACATACAAGTTTATTATTTTTCAAAACCCTTTCATCCCCGTTTCAGTGAACTGCCAGTTTTGGGATAGAAACATCTCTCCAAATCTTAAAGAAATATACGACAAATTTAGGAAACAATTTATTTTGATTCCATGAAGGGTGCATCCCATATTTTCGCAGGCGGGTGAGGACACCCGCCTGTAGAGCCCACTACCGGTCGGTGTCCCACCGACCGGAATGCCGAAGATGGAGCGAAAATTCGGGATGCCCCCCTTCCACGAACTCTTTCAGGCTAAAGCGCATTCCCCGCTAATTCAAAAAAACAGGACTAATATGCAGTAAACAAAAAACTAAAAAATCAACCTTTCCTCAACACAATAACAGATCACCTGCTGATTCTATCCTGTTTGGATAACCTGAACAGAACAAAAATCACAAGACCAATTATCAATATTGTGGTTATTATAATAGATTGCAGGTTGAGGCCCGAAACGGGCAACAAATTTACAGGCGCAGGATCTCCCATCAATACCATATTTGCCCAATAATAAGGGAGTCTCTTTTCTTTTCCCCCATGTTCCATAAAAAATAATTTTGCCTTTTGTAAAGCTTCATCTTTACGCATTCCGGCAGAGAGATATTCGTTCAGCTTTTCCGATATTTCATACACCGCCCTTTCATCCGCCCTCCATAGGGTAGCTGCTACTGCCGGTATTCCCGCTGAAACAAAACCTCTTGCCAGGCTGTAAATCCCTTCTCCTGCCGCATATTTTCCCACATTGGTCTGGCAGGCGCTGAGCATAATAAATTGCGTGGCCGGGCGATTCAAAGTTTGTAAATCAGACAGGTATAATACCGAGTCCTGGAAGTATAATACTGGTTCCGCATCGCCGGTATCCGCAACTGCATGAGAAAAGATATTTACAATATTGTATAATGATACTATTTTCATGAAATTCTCTCTGCTGGCTGCTGTACCGGTATATAGCAATTCCTTATCATAATAGGACGCCGACTGCTTCAAAAAGAAAGCTGATTGTTTTAGTTCGGGCATTTTGAGATAAGGTTTAAAGGCTACCGGTGCAAAACCCACAAAATTTCCAGAAGCCGCTTTGGACTCAAAAGACCTTAACAGATTTTCCGCTGAATACACATAACTGAAAGCATAATCATTAATCAAAAAACGGCTTCCTTTGTCGTCTTCACTCAGCGCTTCAAAAGGAAACAAAAAATTATCCGTACAAAGTATTACCCTTCCTGGGGGCAGATCAAGTGGTTTAAAAAGGGTTTGATATACCTGGTGTGACACAGAGATGAATCCGGAATAATCATTATTCAAACGTTGTTTATCAGAACAATATTCGGTTAATGTAGCCATCTCCTGCATCAGGTTGCCAGCCGGTATTTCAATCATCTTTATCCTGTCTGCAGAAACTGCGAGCATAAAAATGAGAGAATCATCAACGAAATAATGAACAAATGTTTCTTCATTCTGTTTTAAATAGATCTGCAAATCAGAGATTGCGGGTACGCGATCCGCATATTTATATTGATAGTAGACCGGATACTTCAGTTCTATACTTTTGATATAACGCTGAAGACTATCTCTTGCTTGAATCAGATGCAGTTCCTGTGCTGCATAATTTCCAGCATGAGGCGCTGATTCCCGGAGTCGTTGTTCTGCCTCGGCTACACGATGCATATACACCTGTCCCATTCTGCTGTCTTCTTCTGATAAATGGGCAGCAGCCCCTATTTCTTTCAACTTGTCGCTGAGCAAAACAGAGCGACTCTTTTCCATAAAATAAAAGGCAAGAGTTGTATTATCATTCAAATAACAAGCCCTGATAGCAGCAGCAAAAAAATCTCTGGTACGATCTCTCCAGTACAATTTGCTTTGCTCTCCCAATTGCTCGTGCCGTAATTGTGTAATTACAGAATCTGTTTTCAAGGCAGTTTGGATGGTATTGTCTAAATAGAATTTTTCTTTATGTTGTTCGTATTGAGCTAAGTAGAGTTGGGTCTTATTCTGAAGCAGGTAGATTAATAATTCTCTATTTATATTTGGGGTTTGAACAATAGACAAACCTTCCTTACTCCGAAAAACTCCTTTATCATCATAGATTCCAAGATACATGAAAGCCCGCGAAAAACATTTTTCGGCCTCCCGAAAATCGTGCTCGTCAATAAAAGTTCTTCCAATATTAAGGTTAAGCCTTGCTAATCTTATCGAGTCGCCCGCTTTTTCCGCATAATGGATGCCTTCTTTATAATAAGTTCTTGCTTTTTGAAAATTTTTCAGGCTATCGAAACAGAAGTTGGCTAAATCGTTATAGTCACCAGCAGTCTGTCCCATATTTTCAGAGATTTTTCTCTGCTTTACGGCTTCCAGAAAATCAGTTTCAGCTGTTTTGAAATTTCGGTTTTTAGCCTCCACAAATCCTTTCATTTTATACGCACTGGCCAAGCGATAAGGTTGATGGAAACGCTCTGCTATGGGAATCACCGTCTGGATGTCGGTCAGGGCTTGTTCAGATTCATTTTGAAAAAAAAGAGCCTGTCCTCTCTGATTCAGAAAATCTATATAGCGCAGCGAATCTCCTATTTTTAATGCGGTAAGTATGCCCCCGGTACTTTCTTCAATACCCTTTTGATAATCGCCCTTACGGAAATAGATATAAATCTTTCCAAGCCGGGCATCCAAAACGCGGTCGGCGCGGTCTGAAACCTTACTTCCCTTCACAATAACGGTATCATAATAATCAAGCGCTTTTGAAAAATAAAGGATTTTATCATAGTAAAAGCCAAGATTAAAATAATTTCCTACTTCTTCAAAACGGGAAGTAGGGGATTTCAATTCCCTGTTGATTGAAGCCGCTTTTAGGGTATATCGAATAGCCTGGTCATAGTTTTCATGGTGAAGAAATTCATACAGGCCAATTTTTGAAAGAATTTTTGCATACACCTCGTCTTTCGTCATCCCCTCACTCTTCACCTCTGTTTCTAAATGATATAAAAGGGAGAGTTTTTCGCCATCGGTATAGCGGATATTATTTTCTATGGCATTAAAACGTTCGGCAATTGAGGTGCTTTGACAAAAACCACTCAAACTCAATCCCATGAAGAAAACAAACGCGAATAAATATTTCGAAAGGATGAAAAAAGTATAATGAGTCCGCATAGCAACTAAACCCTAAAGATAAGCTAACTCTGCCGGCACTGAAAAGGTGCATTATAAATTAAGCATGCTAATTTACAATGCACCTGTTATGAAAATAATTATCAGGCTGTAGATTACTGGGGTTTGATTGGTACACCGCTCGTATCGCTGGAGCCGCCAGGTGTTTTTTGACCTCCCCTTGGGCATCCGGAAACGATAATAACAGCAACCAATAAAACAACAATGATTCCACTCTTTAATAAGCCATTTTTCATACTTGAACTTGTTTAAATGATACAGATCTATTTTAAAACTGAATGACGTCTTAGTATTTCAGAATTTACTACTCTGCTTTATTTTTTACACAGGAAAAGAGTGGTTGTCAGGAGCATAAGAAAAAGTCATCCACTGGTTCATCATTTCAGGAGAACCTGCTTTTGAACAACCTTTCAACAAATATAATACTCCTCCAATAAATTGAAGACAAAGTAAACAAAAAAATATTATTATTTTAGCCAGTTAGAGGCTTCTGCATTACCTTCCAATTTTTCATCTATTACCTGCTGCAACAAGCGCTTAGCCTCCACCTGGTCGTTCCCTTCATTCCGCGACAACAAAACCACCGCCTGCAAAAACACGCCCGGATTACTGAAGAGTTCTTTTTTCGCCGTAAGTTCCCCAAAACAAGTCAGGGCCCTCTCATAATCCCCTGTTACCAGGTAAGTGATGCCTTCATACTTTAGCGCATCGCTGTTCCCGGGGTGAGCCTTGTAAACCGCATTAAAGATTTCCAGCGCACTGGTGTACTCCTTATTATTGTAAGCAGCAATACCCTGCTGCAAGCTGTCTCTTCCACCATCCATAGTAAGGCTGAGATGCGACAATTCTTCTTTCACATACAGATTAGCCAATTGCTGAGGATTAGACTGTTTTTGAATCAGAAGAAAATAGGCACCCAGTACCAGAACTAAAACGGCTGCTGCTGACATTGCGATCCGGTACCATCTTCTATTACCATGCATGGAAACAACCGGTGAAGTTTCGCTGAAAAAACGCAAATTCAGCCTATTCAGGGTGCTTCGTACGGCGGCTTCCTCAGCGCTGTATCTTCCTGTTTCGCGCATTTCTGTATCAATTGTTTTGTACATCAGAAAGAATTCATTCAGTTCCGGGTTATTAGTAAGATCATTCTCAAAATCAGCCCTTTCTTTCGAAGACATTTTTCCTAAAACAATATCTTCCATCTTTTCTAAATAATCGCCTCTTTTGTAGTTCATAGTTTACCATTTCAATGTTTTGTATTCCGGAGACTTCTTTACCAGCATAATCAGGCGGGCCATACACTCCGACTTCTTTTTTCTCACATAGGCATAAGACACATTCAATTTTTTCGCCACCTCTTCCATAGGTAACCCACTCCAACTCAATTGAAGGATATTTCTGCAACTTTCACCCATTCCGGCTAATTTTTCCTTCAACAGATTGTTTCGTTGCTGCTTTAGCGCAGATTCTTCAGCAAGTCTGAAATTGTCTTCACCAATATTATTAAATCCTTCTACATCGTAAAATGTTACCTTCTGATTCTTCTTTTTATTTAATGAGTTGATCCACATATTCTTGCATATCAAATACAAGAAAGCATCCAAAGGGCAGGTAAGGCTAAAATCTCCGGTTTTTGCTTTATTATAAATAGAAATAAGGGCCTCCTGAAACACATCAGCAGCATCGGCTTCAGTTCCATTATTTCGAACAATCATCCATTTTATCTTTTGGGAGAATTTTCGATAGAGTTCTTCCAGCAGTACTGCATCATTTTGCACCAAGGCATTAATATATTTCTGGTCGGGATGTTGCATGAATTTCAGAGATAGGTAAAAAATAAACTCAGACAGGGTAACAAATTTCCACGAGACGGATATAAGAATGAAATTAAAAACAAAAAGTCAGAATCAAATCATACAGGATTATTAATTTTCTTTTATCTCTTTTATTTTTCAGGGACTAACGGGGTTCTCAGGTACATTCCCCATCTATAGTGAATCGGGTGCACTAATAACAGGTTGAGGGAATCATTAAAGCCGCTTAAAACTTTTGTTTTAGCGGCTTCTTTTATTTATTTCCTATATGGGCTTCAATTATAAATCAACCTGCTTAAATAGAAGCATTAAAGGTTATCTGATGGTAAGGTCAAACATGCTCTCGTCTTCTATAAAACCTTCCAGTTCATCTCCCACTACACACTCTCTCACCCCCGCTGGTGTACCGGTGAAAATGATATCTCCAATATTAATTGAAAAAAAATTAGAGATATGTGCTACCAGACTGTCGAAGTTAAATATCATCTGACCGGAATTGCCTTTCTGAACTAATTCCTTATTCTTATACAAACAAAAATTAATGTCATTTTTTCTTACTGCTGGTGTAATATCCAGCCATTTACCCACAACAGCGGAATTATCCCAGGCCTTTGCTTTTTCCCAGGGTAAGCCCTTCTTTTTCAATTCATTTTGAATATCCCGGGCTGTAAAATCTATCCCAACGGACAGTCCATTATAATATTTACCTGCATGTTTTTCCTGTATATACTTTCCATTTTTACACACCCTGAGCACCAACTCAGATTCCGCATGTAATTCATTAGTAAATTCAGGGTAATAAAAAGGAGTATGCGATTGCAATAATGAACTCTTAGGTTTCATAAAAATTACCGGCTCATCCGGCACTTCGTTACCCATTTCATTTGCATGTTCAGCATAGTTACGGCCAATACAGAAAATTTTCATAAAAGTTATATATGTTCAATAAGGTTTATTCAATAAAACATCAGACGAATATGAACGCTGTGTTTTAAAGTAGATTGCCGGTTAAATTCTAAGGAAGATGGATTGCAGGGTGGTGTCGTAATTATACGATGCTAATTTAAGGCAAACAAATTGAATCTTATAGCCTTACTATCATTTTTTAGCTAAAGTCATTTAAAACGAGCCTTTTCAGGAGCCAAACTCAAGGCTATTCACCTGGCTCATCGTCTTTTCAAAACCCATAACCGATACATTTTCAATAACTTCTATACATTTTTCTATTTTTTTTCTTACAATGGGTATTTCTTCCGGAAACCACTTACCAAGAACAAAATCAACCTGCATTCCCTTTGGGAAGTGACTGCCAATACCGAACCGAAGCCGCGCGTACTTTTCCGTACCTAAAACTGTCTGAATATCAAAAAGTCCATTGTGCCCGGCATGACTTCCTGAAGTTCTTAACCGTAGTCTGCTCAATGGAAGCGCCAGATCATCCACAATAGTAAGGGTTGACTCAAGTGCAATCTTTTCTTTATCCATCCAATACCGAAAGGCCTTCCCGCTAAGATTCATAAACGTAGTTGGTTTAATACATACAAAAATCCGCCCCTTCCATTTTATTTCTGCCACCTCTGCCAGACGTTCTACCCTGAAGGCGCCACCGTGCTTTTCCACAAAGGCATCCAAAACATCAAAGCCAATATTATGCCGGCTATGCTTGTATTCCGGCCCGGGGTTTCCCAAACCTACTATTAATAATTTAAACATGGTATCGCTTTCCTTTACACAAAAAAACCCAATCCATAACGGGATTGGGTAATAAAATAAACCATCATTTCTACTTTTTTGCTGCCGGAGCCGGTGTTTTTTGTGCACCTGCAGCTGCCGGAGCAGCAGTAGCAGACTCTTCCTGCCTTAATTGACGGGTCATTACTACAGAAGCAATTGGGATACGTGGAGAATTTAATATTTCAAGATGATCCGCTTTTACATCTTCCACTCTTACGTTTCCATTAACTTCCAAATTAGTCAGATCCACCTCAATATTCTCCACTAAATAATGTGGAAGGGATTTAACCTTCAGTGTTTTCATTTTGGTAACCAGTTTTCCTCCCGCTTTCACACCGGCCGAAGAGCCGGTAAACTTAAGAGGAATGTTGGCTATCACCTTCTTATCTTCCACCAACTCAAGAAAGTCCACATGGTTCAGCCTGTCGCTTACTTTATCCAGTTGTACATCTTTTAAAATACAGCGGTAGGTCTGCCCGTCCACGCTGATCTCAGCTAACTGGAATTCCGAGGTATATACCAATGGTTTAAAAGCAAGCGCCTGAGCCTGAAAATTAACCTCTTTAGCGCCACCATAAATTACACCAGGCACCAGGCCCTGAGAGCGGAGTTCCCGGGTGGCTTTCTTTCCGGTTCCGGTCCTCAGTTGTCCTTCGATTGTAACTGTTTTCATTGTTTATTTGTGTTTAATTATTGATTACTTGTTTCTTAACTGACTGTGTATAAATAAACTGGTAATACTTTTGTTCTCATAGGCATTTTGAATGGCCGTAGCAAATAATCCTGCAACACTAAGGGTCTTTATTTTGTCCGAGTCTCTCTTCAAAGGCAACGTATCACAAACCACCAATTCTTCCAGGATACTATTCTCAATATTTGCATAAGCATTTCCGCTCAAAACTGGATGGGTACATAACGCCCGCACACTGGTTGCCCCATTATCTGCCAATAAACCCGCGGCTCTGGCCAGCGTTCCACCCGTATCGCAGATATCATCAATCAATATCACATTTCTATCTGTCACATCGCCTATCACCACCATGCTGGAGATTTCGTTTGCCCGCTTTCTGTGCTTATCACAAATCACCATTTCCGCGCTAAAATAACTGGCAATCTCCCTGATTCTGTTGGCGCTGCCCACATCGGGGGCGGCAAAGGTAAGGTTTTCTAAATTAAGTTTTTCTATGTAGGGGATGAAAATAGCTGAGCTGTCTAAATGATCCACCGGGATATCAAAATATCCCTGAATCTGTGGTGCGTGCAAATCCATAGTAATCACCCTGTCGGCTCCTGCTGCCGTTAGCAGGTTTGCCACTAATTTGCTGCCTATCGCCACCCTGGGTTTATCCTTTCTGTCCTGGCGGGCATACCCATAGTAAGGCAATACAGCTATTATTTTATCTGCAGAAGCTCTTCTCGCTGCGTCAATCATCAACAGCAGCTCCATAATATTGTCTGATGGCGAAAATGTACTTTGAATCAAAAAGACATAATCTCCCCTTATACTCTCCAAATAAGTAGGCTGTATTTCTCCATCACTAAATCGTTGAATACTTATTTTACCTAAGGGTTGACCATATTGTTTTGCAATTTTTTCTGCCAGATATACCGACCCGGTACCTGAAAATAATTTCGCCTGCGGTTGCATATTAAATAAGTAGATATGCGGCGAAGATAAAAAGAAGGAATTTATTAAATGAAAACAGCCTCAAAAAAGTAATTGGGATGTCAATAAAGCCCCTTACTTATTCATGGAAATTGTATAGTGCGGCGCGGATGAAGCAGCCGTTTCCATTTTGGCTTTAACAGTTGATTTTTTATTGGTCTTTACAGCGTGATAAATAGAGGAACAAACAAATACTGAGAACAAAAGAACAACAAAGTACATACCAATGCAAAACAAAAGGGGTTGTACGGAACCCATTATTAAGCGGCGATTTGATTTCATAAGAGTGGGATTTAATAGTAACGTTTAATAATTTTGAATACATTTGAAATAACGTATGAAAAGCACTAAAAATTATGTTGCCTCCTGAAAAGACATCTATAAAATATTGGTCAACTGATGACAGACCCAGAGAAAAACTCCGTGACAAAGGTCCGGAGAGTTTAAGCAATTCCGAACTGATAGCCATACTGTTACATAATGGCACCCGGAATAAATCAGCGGTAGAATTAGCTAAAGAACTGCTGCGATTAGGGCATAATAATTTGGGGGAGCTGGGCAGGCTTTCTCAAAAGGAATTGATGAAAATCAAAGGAATCGGAGAGGCCAAAGCTATTACTATCCTGGCAGCGCTGGAACTCGGGCGCCGGCGGCAAGCCGGTGATATTCTCCAGAAGCCTATAATTTCCAACAGTGGCAGCGTAGCCAGATACCTGCAATCTATACTCCAGGATCATAATAAAGAGGTGTTTATGGTCATGTTTTTAAACCAGGCCAATAAAATCAATCATACCGAAATTATCAGCGAGGGTGGTATTACAGGTACTGTAGCTGATCCCAGAATTATATTAAAAAGAGCGCTTGAAGAAAATGCGGTCAGTCTTATCCTTTGTCACAATCACCCTTCCGGCAGCCTAAAACCCAGCAGGGCAGACGAATTGCTTACACAAAAAATTAAAGAAGCAGCGAGGTTCTTCGATATCAGGGTGGCGGATCATGTAATTGTAAGTGAAGCCGGATATTTCAGCTTTGCCGACCAGGGATTGTTGTAACAAAAAGACCATTTATTGTATTTTACATTCAACTCATCCCCTCGGTTTTGAATATCATATTATGAAAACTTTTATTCGTCATTTTGCGGGTTTCTTAATGTCAGGCATAATTCTCTGTATTCAACTACCTGCACAGCAGGCTAATAGTGATAAAGAAAAGAATCATCAATCGCTCTTATTCGAAAAACTAAAAACAGTTTCGGCCAACAGTCAATGGACACTAATTTCAGCAACCCCGCTGCACTTTCCCACTTACCACACCCAGGGGTTAACCAAAGCCGATGGCTTTTTCTTTCTTACAGCCGTTAAGGTAATCCGATGGCCAAAACATTACAACAGTCCTGTCAACGGTTATGACCGGGATAATGGCGAAGGTATAGGCTACCTGTTCAAATTCAACAGCACCGGCAAACTCACCGACAGTATTCGCTTAGGCGAAGGTGTTATTTACCATCCGGGAGGAATAGATTTTGACGGAAAATATATATGGATTCCGGTATGCGAATATCGGCCCAACGGAAAGTCCTTTATCTATAGGGTGGATCCAGTCAGTATGCAAAAAACAAGAATGACTACCTGTAATGATGCGCTGGGCGCGGTGGTTTACAACCGGAATAACAACACTCTTGTGGGTATGAACTGGGGAAGTCGTAGATTTTATGAATGGCAGGTTACCGATAGTAATAACCATACTGTATTGCAACCAGTTTCAAAACAAGACAATTCCAATCCTCATTTCTATATTGATTACCAGGACTGCAATTACATTGGTGCAGGCCTGATGCTTTGCGGCGGATTACGAACCTACAAAAAGCCCGATGGTAGTTGCACCTTTAAATTAGGAGGAATTGAGGTCATTGACATGAATAGTTTCTATGCAATGCTTCAACTCCCGGTGAATGAATGGACTTCCTCAGGCGCAATAATGACCAACAATCCATGTTATGCAGAAATCGCAGATGGAAAACCAAGATTCTATTTTATTCCGGAAGACGACCAATCTGTTTTATATACCTACGAACTGGAATAGAAAAACTAAAGACTACTCTGTCATGTTTCATTTACATTATCTTTACTCAAACAGATATTTAATATGCACAGGTTTCTTTTAACGATTTTATTTTCTTCCATAATGGCGCTGACAAGCCATTCTCAAAACGACCCAATGGAAACCCCTCTATATCCTCAAAACAATGTCCCCGGTAATTTGCCCGGTACCAATGAAGAATCTTCGGACTCCAGCGGCGGTATTCTGCGAATTGGAAAAATCAAAATCCCCACCTTGCGGGCTTACCCGGCCCCTGCAGATAAAGCCAATGGTACAGCTGTAATTATTTGTCCGGGCGGAGGTTACAGCATTGTAGCCATTGATCATGAGGGTTATAAAGTGGCTGAAAAATTCAATGAAATGGGCGTAACCGCTTTTGTGTTAAAATATCGTATTCCCGATAAAAAAAACCAGAAAGACCCGTCTCTTGCCCCCCTTCAGGATGCACAACAAGCAATACTTACCGTAAGAAAAGAGGCTAAAAAATGGAATATTGATCCGGCAAGAATCGGCATTATGGGTTTCTCAGCAGGAGGACATCTGGCTTCTACTGCAGGCACTCATTTTAATCGTTCCCTGATCAGCAATCCGGATTACATCAGTTTAAGGCCCGATTTCATGATGCTCATCTATCCCGTTATCAGTGCAGACCTGACAATTACTCACAGGGGTTCATTCAAAAATCTTCTCGGAGCTAATCCTTCGCAGGCTCAACTGGACCTCTACTCTAATGAAAAGCAGGTAAACGAAAAGACACCCCCGACCTTTTTAGTACACGCTTCAGACGATAAAGGTGTGAACCCCGACAACAGTATCGTTTTCTATCAGGCATTGTTAAAAAATAATGTGCTTGCAGAATTGCATCTTTATCAAAACGGCGGACACGGCTTTGGCATGCACAATCCTACTACTAAAGACGAGTGGATGGAAAGGGCTAAAAACTGGTTAGAAGCCAACGGCTGGTTAAACATGCGCTAACAAATTCGATTTCATCCTTACAAAGGCTTCTGCGGCTTTGACCCCCGTTTCTATACCGCGGAACGATTCCATCTGACCATGATTACAACCGCGTGAAGCGTAGATTTCATCAGGCTTTTGGCTTACATGAGAAAAAACGGCTTTATGTTTTTGTTCCAGAGTGGAGGTGATGTCCACATAATCGGTTGGATGAAAGCCCATCGTTTGAGAACCGGCACAAACCTCAAAGAAATACAATTCGTAGCTTTTTTTGCTGCGTATCCAGCTTTGAATCGTAAGCAAAGCGGCGCACTGATGGTCTTTATGCGCATCCAAAGGCCAATGAGTAAAAACAATAGCCGGTTTTTCCTGCATAATAAGGGCATGTATCCACTGCACCCATTCATTGTTAATAATGGTGTCTCCATCAATTTGTCCGGCGAATACCGGCTTTGCATGTAGAATCTTGCAGGAAACCAAACCTTCTTTTGTTCTTATGGCCGCGGCCTCCGCGTGAGATTTTCCTGTTATGCCTGCTTCTCCGCTGGTCAGGTAGATGACAGTTACTTCATGCCCTTCATTCGAAAACTTTGCGAGTGTTCCTCCACATCCCGTTTCGGGATCATCCGGATGTCCGCCTACGCAAACTATCTTTAGTTTTCCCTGAGAGGGGCTGCCGGCGGCTTTTAGAAACGATGAAAGTCCGAATGCAGCGGAAGCCGCTATTGCTTTTTTGGCAAAAGATCTCCGGGAAGTTGGCATAATCTTAATTTTCTTTTGTACAAAGTAAGGCACTTTTTAGGATTTTGGTATCAAGAACGGGAACTGTTATCTTTGAATAACAGAGTGTTTCTACAACAATAAATTCAACACCATGCAGGATGCATATATAGTAGCAGGTTTTAGAACAGCAGTTGGGAAGTCTAAGAGAGGGGGATTTCGCTTTACCAGACCCGATGACCTGGCAATTGAAGTGATAAAGAATCTGATGCTTTCAGTTCCTCAGCTTGAGTCCAGTAGAATTGATGATGTGATTGTTGGGAATGCCGTTCCGGAAGCAGAACAGGGGTTACAAATCGGCAGAATGATTTCAGCAAGCGCTCTGGGAATAGAGGTACCCGGAATGACTATCAACAGGTATTGTGCCTCGGGATTGGAGGCTATTGCTATTGCTACTGCAAAGATACGTACGGGTATGGCTTCTTGCATTATCGCAGGAGGAACAGAAAGCATGAGTCTTGTGCCTACAGCCGGCTGGAAACCTGTTCCATCTTATGCCATAGCCAAAGACGATCCTGATTTTTATCTGAGTATGGGACTTACGGCTGAGGCTGTTGCTAAAGAATTTAAGGTAAGTCGGGAAGAGCAGGATGAATTCTCTTATCATTCCCACCAAAAGGCAATAGCAGCTATACAAAACGGATATTTCAAAAGCGGAATATTACCAATAACCGTTGAAGATATTTATATTGATGCTAAAGGCAAAAGACAAACCAGGAGTTATGTAATGGATACGGATGAAGGTCCGCGCAAAGACACTTCTCTTGAAGCATTAGCAAAACTGAAGCCTGTTTTTGCAGCTGGGGGTTCGGTAACTGCGGGAAACTCTTCCCAAACCAGTGATGGCGCAGCCTTTGTGATCGTTATGGGAGAAAAGATGATACAGGAATTGGGTTTAAAACCCTGGGCAAGATTAGTTGCCTGTGTCTCTGCGGGTGTTCATCCGCGTATTATGGGGGTGGGGCCTATGAAAGCAGTACCCAAAGTATTAGAACAGGCAAATATGTCGTTAAATGATATTGATTTAGTAGAATTAAACGAAGCATTTGCGTCGCAGTCTCTGGCTGTTATACGGAATTTAGGACTCAATCCTGAAATCGTAAACATCAATGGAGGAGCTATCGCTCTGGGCCATCCGCTGGGATGCACCGGCTGTAAACTCACCATACAAATCACCCATGATATGAAAAGACTAAATAAAAAATACGGTATTGTTACCGCCTGTGTGGGAGGAGGACAGGGTATTGCAGGCATTATTGAAAACATCAACTAATTCTTGATTTGTATGTAATTCCAATGTACATTTACGAGGCATCTCTTAAAGTCGGTTTCTATAGCGTTTTCTGACAGACTTTATAGATACCGCCCCAATATTATTAATTCAATTACGTTGAGAAACCAATATGAGAGGATTCAGATTTGTACTGCTGTTGATGTTTCTATGTCTTTTTTCGCTCAGTACCTTTTCTCAGGAGAACGACACCTCTTATCTGAAAACTTTGTACGATCGGGCGCTTGATTTTAACAGTAGCCTGGCTGATTCAGTATTATACTATGCCCAATATATTGAAAGAGAAGCGCAAAGATTGCGCTTCGACAAAGGCGCCGTACTTTCACTCAGGCTAAAGGGGCTTTACCAGGAGTTAAAAGAGGAATATGGTTTGGCTATAGATTATTATTATCAGGCTCTCGACCAATCCAGAAAATTAAAAACAAAAGAATACGAAAGTTCTGCACTTAGTGATCTTGCCACAGTTTATGCAAAAATAAACCAACCCGCGAAAGCCCGGGATTTCTTCAGAGAAGCTTTTGAGGTTTCTC
This sequence comes from uncultured Terrimonas sp., assembly GCA_964518685.1. GTDB lineage: Bacteria > Bacteroidota > Bacteroidia > Chitinophagales > Chitinophagaceae > Agriterribacter. Next base: position 3,261 of record CAZFGP010000077.1, on the reverse strand, counting down.
TGGAAAGAAAAGAAGTGTACTCAATCTTTACTAATGGCTCTAATCTGGGCTCCATTTATACCCGACTCGGGTATCCGGATAGCGCTTTGTATTTTCTGGAACGAGCCGAACAAATTGGCAAAGAACACGGGTTGGAAGGAGAATTACATTCCGTTTACAACAATATCGGCAATGCCTGGTTCTATAAAAAAAACTGGAAAAAGGCGCTACAATATTTCAGGCTTAATTTTGAAGACAACCGAATAAGCGGGAATAAGGAACTATTGTGGTACGACTGCTTGAATATTGCAGACGTATACATTGAAGAAAAACGTTTTGATTCGGCCCGTAAATACCTTGATCTCTCTGATGATCTGGCAAGATCTCTGGAATCAAAACATAAGGAAGCAGACGTAGACATCCTCTATTCTAAGTATTATGCCGCAAGTGGGAACTACGAATCTGCCTATAAATACTTCAAAAACTGGCGCAGGTTAGACACTGCAATAGTTAATCAACGCACGCTTGAAACCATTGCAAGGCTGCAGGAAAAATACAACCTGAAACAAAAAGAACAGCAGAATGAAATGCTTGGACTTGTCATTGAACGTCAAAAACTTGAAAAGAGAAATATTTTCCTCCTCACCCTGGTTATTGCCGGTTTAGCCCTTACCGCCTTAATTATTCTTTTGCTCATACGAAGAAAAAATAAATTACTGAAAGAGCAGAATGAACTCATACAACGACAAAACAGCAAACTGGCGCAGTTCAATGCGGAAAAGAACGCTTTGATCAGTATCGTCTCTCATGATTTAAATGCACCCTTTACCAGCATAAAAATGTGGAGTCAGATCCTCTTAGCCGACACATCAAATTTGAGTGAGAGTCAAAAAAAGGCGCTGTACCGGATTCAATCTTCGGCTGATAATGGGGAACTTTTGATTAAGGATATGCTCCATATAGAAAAAGAAGAAATAAAGTATCATACCCTCAAACTTGAGGAGGTAGACCTGAATGCCTTCTTAGAAGATATCATTATCACTTATCAACCTCAGGCACAACAGAAAGAAATAAAACTAAACAATACGTCCTCCGGGCATCCGGTTTTGTTTATTAGTGACCGCTATATTATCAGCCGGATTTGCGAAAACCTGTTAAGCAATGCCATCAAATTTACACCCAGGGGTGGAAATATCGGGGTGAGTCTTTCAGAAACAGCAGACAATATAAATATTATTGTGAGAGATGAAGGTGTAGGAATAGCTAAAGAAGACCTACCCTACCTCTTTTCAAAATACCGAAAAATTTCCTCTATGCCTACTGAAGGAGAATACTCCACCGGACTCGGATTATCTATTGTAAAACGATTAGTGGAAGAACTGAATGGAAAAATTACCGTTGAAAGTGAACCGGGGAAAGGATCTACATTTACCGTGATTTTACAAAAATAACAACCCGTGGTTTAGCTTGTTTCTACGGATTCCTCAGCAGGAAGAGAGGTGGGCGCCGCCGATATTTTTTTCCTTTCTCCAATTTGTTGCCTCCACATGGCATAATACAAACCCTTTTCTTCTATCAGAGAATCATGGGTTCCCTCTTCTATTATCTCTCCTTTCTCCAGAACATAAATTTTGTCTGCATGCATGATGGTAGATAAGCGATGGGCAATAAGGATTGTAATTTGATTGTGCTGCGAAGACACCTGCCGGATGGTACGCGTTACCTCTTCTTCTGTAAGAGAATCCAGGGCCGAGGTTGCCTCATCGAAAATAAGCAGCTTTGGCTTACGCAATAGCGCCCGGGCTATGGATAATCGTTGTCTTTCTCCTCCCGATAATTTAAGTCCTCCCTCGCCAATGATCGTGTTAATCCCTTTTTCTGCCTTATCGAGCAAATAGGTACAGGAAGCTTTCTTTAAAACATCCAACATCTCAGACTCAGTAGCTGTAGGATTAACAAACAGTAAATTTTCCTTTATCGTTCCTGCAAACAACTGGGTATCCTGGGTAACAAACCCGATTTGATTTCGCACATCATCATAATGAATAGCGCTCTCATCCGTTCCGTTATATAAGATCCGACCCTCCTGGGGACGATATAATCCTACTAATAATTTCATCAGCGTTGACTTCCCGGCGCCGGAAGGTCCAACAAAGGCAATGGTTTCTCCTCTTTTTACAGAAAAACTGATATTATCAATTGCCTTTTGCTGAGCACTCTGATGCCTGAAAGCCACATTCTTAAATTCAAGTGTGTTCATCTCTGCTATGTGTATCGGATGTTCAGGCTGAACCTCCGGCTTCTTTTGCATCAGAGATTTGAAATTGAGGAGTGAGGCCTCCGCCTCTCTATAGGATAGAATAATATTACCTATTTCCTGAAGGGGGCCGAATACAAAAAAGGAAAAAATTTGCATCGTAACCAACTGACCGGCATTCATCCTGTCTTTGAATATCAGCCAGAGCAACATAAATAAAATGACCTGCCGAAGTGTATTTACAAAAGTTCCCTGAATAAAGCTAATACTTCTGATACGTTTCACTTTGGTAATCTCCAATCCCAGAATCTTATACGTGTTCGAGTTCAACCGCTCTACTTCCTGATGAGTTAGTCCCAAGCTCTTAACTAATTCAATATTTCGCAGCGATTCGGTAGTTGCCCCGGCAAGCGAATTGGTTTCGGAAACAATATTTTTTTGAATCGTTTTTACCTTCTTACTAAGCAGATTGGTAATAATGATCAGTAAAATGATACCCCCAAAATATATCGGCGGCAGAGACCAGTGAATACTAAAGGCAAAGGCGCCTACAAAAATGATACCCACTACAACGGTAAAAAGAATATTCACAAAATAACTCATGAATCTTTCGGTATCAATCCTCACCTTCTGCAATACACTTAAAGTTTCCCCGCTGCGCTGGTCTTCAAACTCCTGGTAGGGAAGCCTCATGGCATGCTGTAATCCTTCGGTAAAAACCCCTGCACCGAATTTTTGAGTTACCACATTTAAAAAATAATCCTGTAAATTTTTTGCCAAACGGCTTATCATGGCTACCCCAATAGAGGCGAGTAATAACCATACCACACTGTTATAGGGTTTTAAAAAAAAGTCTGCCTGGCTATAGGCTGAGGTATCTTTTGCATAGTCATTGGCAAGATTCACCAAATGACCAAAAATAATAGGATCAAACAGCGAAAATCCGATATTCATAGCCGCCAGCAAGAGTACCAGCAATACCTGCCATTTATAAGGTTTCAGATAGTTGAGCAATATCTTCATAC
>CAZFGP010000076.1:0-20251 GCA_964518685.1 uncultured Terrimonas sp. | reverse complement strand
TTACTTTGCGAACAAACACTTTATTGCAACATCGAGGTAAGGAGGTCTGAAATTTAAAATACCAGTACCTTAGCGTTCTAAAACATACACGATACTATGGCTGAAAAAGAAATAAACGGACCGCAGAAATTAGGTCCTTTAACTCCCCTGGTAGGAGAATGGGAAGGAAATGTGGGCATCGATTTGTCTTATCATAATAATGACGATGAAACTTCCAAAACCTCCTATTTTGAAAAGGCATGGTTCAGGCCTATTCCGATTCAGGAAAATGGTCAGCAATCTATGGAAGGACTCACTTACCAGTCAACAGCCTGGCGTCACGGAGAAGAAGCTATGGATCCGTTTCACGATGAAGTGGGATATCTGTTATGGGATAAGAAAAACGGACAGGTGATCCGCTCGGTAGTATTCGGTCGGGGGATCGCTATCCTGGCAGGTGCGGACGCCGGAGCGCGCGACAAGGAAATTCATTTCAAAGCAACGCCCGGAGATCCCTGTTACGGCATCCTTCAGAATAAATATCTTTTGGAACGCGCGACATTAAAAAGTTTTGAAAGTACCTTCAAGTTCAACGACGACGGCACTTTTACCCACTCTTCCGATATCGTTCTGCAACTTACCGCTTTGGGAGGAGAAAAAATGCACCATACGGATGTTAATACCCTGCACCGCGTTAAACGGTATCATCCGGGTTCCGAATTTCAGTAATCTCCCCTTCGGCAAGGGATAAAAATCAGCAGGATGGACTATCGTTTGCTTCGAGGTTGTTTTTCTTACCGTCGTCTCGGGAAGAGGGGGTAGGGACTTTCTTTCTGGTATTGATCCCGAGAAGATGCCATACCGGACAGAAATTGATTAGTGCTGTAAGTAACAAAACAATCGCTACAATTAAGAAAACGATACCGAGGGTACCCGATACTACTCCTGCTATATACAGCACCACTAACAGAATCGCCAGCAGGATCCTAATAGTCTTGTCTACATTGTTGATATTAGCTTTCATGTTCCATTTCATTTAGCGTATAAAGAATAAGAAAAGTCATCCATAGAAATTCGCTAAGGTTCACGGGCTTTCAGGAGATTAGAGCCAAATTGGAGTTCTCCCATAGAAAGTTCAACGGCTCTCTTTCAAAGTTATAAAAATTTGCGGAAGATTTCTTCCAGAAGATATAAATAGCTTTATTATTTCCGCGGCTCCGGCTTTATTTGAAGATTTCATCGGGGTAGGGGACAGGTTTTCCGGATTGCGCCAAAACCGGCATCTGAGCCTTGCGTTCTTTTAATAGTTTACCTAATGCTATAGCAAGTTTTTTCAGTTCCTGCGGATATTGAGCGGCTACATCATTTTGTTCTCGTATATCGGCCGAAAGATCATACAATTCAAAATGTCGGTCGCGCATGCTGTACAGCAATTTCCATTTACCGAAGCGAAGTGCACTATAATAGTTTATCCCTAAATGCTCATCTGGCTTCAGATTAATCCATTTGTTGGGATAATGAAAAATCAAGGCCCGGTCAGGTGCTTTAACCTTAGGATTTTTCAGATAGGGAACAAAACTCCGCCCATCAGTTTTTTGAACAATGGAGGGGGCTTTTATACTCCCTATCTCTAAGATAGAAGGGAAGAAGTCTTCAATAATTACGGGGATATTACAAACAGTTCCTGGTTTTGATGCGCCCGGCCATTTCACTATCATAGGCTCTCTGATGCCACCTTCGTAAACTGAACCTTTTCCTGATCTCAGCGGATAGTTGTGGGTGTTTACCGGGCCTCCGCGCTGATGGTGGTCGAGTCCTCCATTATCGCTCATGAAGAGTATTACCGTATTTTTTTCAATTCCTTTTTTCTTTAAAAAGTCCATCAGGTCGCCCAGACTTTTATCCATTCCTTCTATTAAGCTGGCATATTTAGCCTCAATACTATCCATACCTGCATCATAATATTTTTTTACAAAACGCTGGTCAGCTGTAATAGGGGTATGAATAGCATAGTGACCAATATTCAAATAAAATGGTTCTTTCCGGTCTACTGGAGTCTCCAGCGCTTTGATGGCTTCGAGGGTAAGCGCTTCCGTTAAAAAGGTTCCTGTGTTAAAATACTCTTCTAAATCCGGGACAGCCTGGGGAAGGGCTTTCCCTGGCAGATTGCCGTATCTTTCTTCGGAAAGGTAGCTTTGGGGGTGGCCGCCCGCATGCCCTGCAATATTCACCATGAAGCCTAAATTATGTGGATTGGCACCAGGCGTACCCATTGACCCCCAATGTGCTTTTCCTACATGAATGGTGTAGTACCCGGCTGCTTTCAGGAGTTGAGGGAGGGGAGTGGCAAAAACTGTGTATTCGGTATTTGGATTATTGCTTAATCCGTTCATGTTCCAGCTCAACGGTAAAAACTGTTCATCTTTTGCATCAGCATCCGTATTCGTATTAGGTGAAGTCCAATTGGTTACGTGGGTTCTTGCGGCATTCATGCCCGTTAGATAACTCACTCTGGATGGGGTACATACCGGTTGCGCATAGGCGTTAGTGAATTTTATCCCTTCGTGGGCCAACCGTTCCATATTGGGCGTATGGTATCGCTTATTCAGGGGCATTGTACTGTCATAAAAAGGAACAGAAGTATCCATCCATCCCATATCATCTACCATAAAAACGATAATATTAGGTTTACCCGAGGCTGAAGGCTGAGAAAAACTTTCTAAGGTTAGAAATATGCTCAGCGAAAAAAGAAGGTATTTTATGAAGTTGAGCATAGAAGTTATTTTTATTTTATCTTATAACTGATCCTTTGATCAATCTTATGAAACCTGGGGGTCTTCTGATTTAAAAAAGCTATTGTATGATTCTGCTTAAATCTATAAAGACGGCATCCTTAAATTCTACTTTCATGGGTTCTCCCTGATGCAACTGGAAACCAAACAGTCCTTTTTTGATGCGATCCTGTGCTTTATCTTCCACCATTGAAATCAGACTGCCGTTAAGTTTTTGAACAATTATAGCGCCCTTTACAATGAGCTCATAATCATTCCAGTCTCCGTCTTTCACATAATTTTTTATCGACTGGTCATCTACAAAAAAAGGGAAAGATTTAACGCTATCGGCTTCTGAAATCCTTACCAGTTGTCCCTGCCGGGCCAATATGGCCCGGTTTCGTTTCAAAAAGTTTTCGTAAACTATTCCGGTGTACACCTGCTGACCGTCAATATCTGCCTGATAGCCAAGCAGGTCGTCATATCCATCCGGGCCCTTTTCACTTCTGAAATAAATGCCGCTATTTCCTTTGGGAGAAATACGAAAAGAAATGTTCAATATAAAATCCTCCACTTCTCTGTTCCAGATCAGAAAAGCGCTCCGTTTAATAGGATGGTTAATTGTGGTTTCACCAATCAATATTCCGTCTTCCCAGCGCCATAGCTCCTTTGAACCATTCCACTGATTTTGATGTTCCGGTCTGAAAATAAATTCAGGACTGACTCCGGATGGACTATTATTTTGTTGTTTACATGATGCTAAAAAAAGAAGCGTCCCTAAAAAAAACAGAAGAATAGGCTTCATATTGGTTTGTTTATATTTTTTTATAATAGTATCATTTAGCCCAGCTTTTACCCCTGAATAAGACTCATATTTTTCCCTGAAACCTTTACTGTACCTGGTGTTATTTTTCCGTAGGAAGTTTTTAAAAAAGGCCTTCCGTCTTTCAAACCCACAATTCCAAACCCTGAAGCCGTAGAAATGAAGCTGGTAAAGTCACCAATTTTTGAATCTATGTATAATACGTTTTCTACCGCGTCAAACCGAACTCCGGTTAAAGCCTGCAATAATCCGTAGCTCGACATAGCCCTGGCGTACCAGTGTCCGCATTCGTATTCATTAAAAGGGTTTCTGATTCTGCCATCATAGCGGCTTCTGCACAATCGCACTATCTCCAGACCTTCTTTTACCTGTCCGGTAATCATTAAATGAGAGGCTACCTGATATTCGATGCCGGTCCAAACTTCATCACTATAAACGAAAGGGAGGGAAAGTTTTCCTCCTTTTGGCCAGGTACATAATAATAAACCTCCCTCTTCTCCCAAAGCATAGGACGGACGTTGTGGATTGGCATGTTCACTAAGGTCGGTTCTCACATTGTATTGATGAACAGAACGTAAATGATCCTTTGTTTTTTCCTGGTCTATTGGGTTGTCAAGTCCGCACATCAATGCAATCCATGAACCTAATACACCATCTGATAAACATCCTGTACCGTATTGATATTTAGGGCCTTCTTTTTGCAGTAATTGCAGCGCCTCGGAAGAATAGCTGCCACTGACGGACAAAGAACGTTGTGATTCTTTTACCGGATCAGCAGCGTTCAGATTTTTATATTTGATTTGCTGAATGAAATATTCTCCGTTAAAGAGTTCGGTTTCCATATATTTTTTCCCTTTGCTATAAAGGGTTTCATAGGAGGATACGTCTTTTTTTAGAAATTTTCCCATTTTAATAATAGCATTGAGCGCACCCAGATAAAAGCTGGTACACATCCCATCCGGTCCCCAGAATTCAATATCATAGGTATTGTGATGTGGCTCTTCCAAAATTCCTTTATGACGGGGATCCCAGGTAGCTATACAATAATCCAGGCTTTTCTTTACTAATGGAAACATTTTTCTCAGCCAGTTTTTGTCGCCGTATATCCGCCATTCTCGGTACACTTTCATAATGCCTCCTAACTGTCCGTCTGCTGCCGCGTAAAAATCGTGTTTCACAGGTCTGATAGGAAGATTGGAACGGAACATCTGGTGCCCTTCTTTATTCTGACTTTCACAAAACTCAGTATGCCGCAAACTCCGCTCTAAATCAGGAAACAGATGGGGAATGGCCTGGGCATAATTCCAAACATGGGTGCATGATCCGTGACAGCAGCCACTATTGTCTCCACAGCCTTCAAAAGACCACAACCGTCCGTCATATTGCCTCAATACAGTTGGAGATTTGATTATCGTGAGATTGGCTGCTACAGCTTCTGTTACCTCAGGAGGCAGGGTGCTGGCATAGAAAGCATCAGCAAAGAGAGTGGAATGCTTAAACAAGTTCGGATATTCCTGTTTCCAATAAGCGGCCACTTCATACACGTCTTTAAAACGGCTGCTGTACCAGGGTTTGTAATTGGAAGAAGAATCGTAATCTATAAGATTATTAATGCCCAGATCCGAGCTTGTAAAACAACAACCTGTTACCGGATTGCAAGCTTCCCCGCTTTCTTCGGACTCTTTGCCGATACGTAAATTAGAATCCGGAACATACCAGGCCATCATTACCCTTACAGTTTTTTCTTCGCCGGCAAGAAGGGAAAGGGGTACAAATAAAGAAGCACCCGGAGCATCGCCCTCAACCGGATCAACCTGATGAATGAGGCCGCTTTTTATGTTATTCCAGGCCATTGTAAGCGGATCCCACCATCCTCCCCGAAACCAGCAATGGTCTGTCACAGTATTATTATCGTCCGTAAAGATGGCAAAATCGCCCTGCAGAAAAGGCTTTTCTGTTGTACCTTCCTGAGATAATACAAAGCCATTCTCTATCTTTTTTATTGTTCCCTTTTGACGGGATTGCTGCATAAAGTTTCTGGAATTAAAGGAAAATACGGACTCCAGGTTTTGTTTTCCGGTGTTTTTAATTGTGTACTCCACAGCGCCGACCGGGAAAGACGATTGATCTGCATTTGTCGGGATAAATGGACTCCAGGCTCTGATATTAACCGTAAGTGGCAAATGGTTGTCTTCTAATTGAATGGTAGCAAAAGGAAACCGAGTGACAAACGTTGCCTGATGGAATCTGGGTAGTCCGAATATAGAACCGGCGGATCCGTTTCCTGATCCTGCCTGGCCGAATTTTTTCCAATTTGGTACTGGACCTTCTAATACTCTTGCGCCATTGGTTAGTCCTTTTACCATGAGGGCGGCAAATATTCCCGGTTCATGAAATATCTCCGGTTTGTGACGAACCGATAGGTGAGAGAAAGCGCCCGTACCTTCAATACAGAACATACCGGCACCGATCCCTCCAATAGGGAAAGCCAGCTTATTGAGATTATCTCCGGTATAAGAATCATTATATTTACGTGAAGCAGGTTGTTTTTTATCTATTACACGAAAAGAAAAATCCTGATCCTTTGTAGGATTTTGCGTCAGCATTGCCGCTGGCATTACGGCAGCACCAAAGCCGCTTACGGTTACTTTCTTCAGGAACGAACGACGGTTATCATTTTTCATATCTCGGGTAAATTTAAGAATACCCAAACTTAAAAAATAATTCTTGAGGTGTGTATTTTTAAAGGTGTTTGAGTAAATCAGAAACTTCCTTCTTATCCTGTAATTTTGAAAATCACGCTAATTCTTTTCTGTAATGCCATTATTTCTCCATAATATTCAATCTCGTTTTAGCAACAACCAGAATTTGGAGTGCAGCAACTTTGAAGTTTTTCGGCATACACAGTAATACTTCTAATAACAGTTTCAGATGCCTTATAGCGCGCTATTTCCTCTTCGTTCATATAGTTTTTTAGAATATCGTCAGGTACAATAATGACTTTGTCTTTTTGGATGGTTATATTCTCGAAACCTGCATTGTGGATATAACTTAAATATTCATTTTTATCAATAGCGCTCGCTACACATCCTGCATACATTTCGGCAGCGTTTTTAATTTTTTCGGGTAGTACTCCCGTCAATACAATATCTGAAATGCTAAAATGACCTCCTGGTTTTAAAACCCTGAACATTTCAGAAAAAACGGCTTGCTTGTTGGGAATTAAATTAAGTACACAATTGCTTACAATTACATCAGCGGTATTTGACGTTACAGGCATTTTTTCAATATCTCCCTGACGAAATTCTACATTATTGAAACCTAATTTTTCAGCGTTTGCACGCGCTTTGTCTATCATGGCTTCGGTAAAGTCAATGCCTATTACTTTACCAGTATCTCCTGTTTCTGCACGGGCAACAAAACAATCGTTGCCGGCGCCACTTCCCAAATCAATAACAGTATCTCCTTTCTTTATTTTTGCAAATTGAGTGGGCAAACCACAACCTAAACCTAAATCGGCATCCGGGTTATAGCCGTTGAGCTGGTTATAAGCTTCACTCATAATGTGATAAACTTCGGTACTACAACCGCCCGAACCACAACACGAAGAGGCGTTTGTCTCCTTGTCCTGTAAAGCAATTTCGCTGTATTTTTGCCTTACCATTTCTTTGATTTCTTTTTCAGTTTGCATATTCTTATTTTTTGTGTTTAGCAACATTTATGATGAATGGTATGGATAGCAATATTTTTTAAATATTTGCCCAGAAGTTCGAAGGTGTCTTCATTGATGCAGTAGCAAATGGCGTTTCCGTCAATGGTGCCTTTGATGAGATGAGCATCACGAAGCACCTTTAAATGTTGTGAAATAGTTGGTTGGGCAAGTGGAATTTCTTCCAAAACATCATTGCCGATACAGGCATTTACTTTTAATAAATACTCCACAATAGCAATTCTTGCCGGATGCCCCAGTGCCTTAGCGGTGGCAGCAATTTGATTTTGCTGTTTTGTAAAATGTTCTGTTTTTGTTGCTCCCATAAATCGTTACATTATAATATTGCAATATTACAATATACTAATTACATTCAAATAAAATTTTGCAATAAAAATTTTGACGCGATATCAGTATATGGAGTTACCTGCAAATTGCATAGGGAAAACTATTCACCGGAATTGAGGATAGCAAAGCCTTTCTATCCTTTCTGTTGCGACAGGTAAGTGATGAGAGACGCGAATTCTTCATAAGAAAGAGAGTTTGCCAAACCAGAAGGCATCATAGAAGTTTCCAATTCTTTACGTTCACGGATGTCTTTGGTATCAAAACTGTGCACGCCTCCGGTAATGTCCCGAAGTACAATCTTATCTGCAGATTCGCCGGTTATAAAGCCCATTATACTCTTTTTGTCTTTGGTGGTTATCTGAACGGTGGAGAACCCTTGTGAAATAGAAGCATTTGGCTTAAGAATAGATTCTGCAATTTGCTGGGGGGTCATAATAGCTCCAATTTGGCCCATAAAAGGCCCTTTCATGGGTTCATTTTTATTTATGCTATGGCAGGCAAAACAGCCCTGCTGAACAAAGAGTTTTTTCCCCAGAGCCGGGTTACCCTTTATCTTTTGTAAAGCCAGCATGATGTCCTCAATAGAAGATTGGCCGATTTGTCCTTTCTGACTTCTGATTTTATCCAGGTCAATATGGACCTCCTGTGCTGCAGCAGTTTCTGCTTCACTGCCACCGAACTGCTTAATACCCAGGCGAAATTTCCCGTTGAGTTGGGCGTAGAAATCTTTTCCGGCTATATCCGACTTATTCCACTCGTCAACAAGAAAATTACCGATTTTTTGAGAAGCCTCCCAGGGAACTCCCTTGTAATAGGGTCCATGCGTATCAGGGCGGGTACTCCACCAGGTAGTGCCATCGTAAGGGGCTTCCTTTTGGTAAAGTCTGGACAGTGTAATCAAAATATTATTTTTTAATTCCGGATCCTGTGTTTTTTGATAGGCAGTCATTAGTCCGTCAACCGCCTTTGGGTCATGCATATAGCGGAGAGCCCAAAGCGCAAGGGTGGTGTTTTCTGTCCCGATAGCTTTAACACATTCGTCTACCGCATGCAATTGAACCAGAGACTGAACAGCAAGATGAGCAGGAATAATGTCTGAATTTGGGGTCGCATGAGGACCTTCTTCTCCCGGCGGTGGAGCTATAAAAGAGGAAGACACAGGTATCTGAAGCAGCGCCTGAGCCGCTTCCGGGCGACCAAGACGCCCCAGTCCAATGATAGATGCAATTTGAATCCGGGCTGACTTGTCCTTTAAGCCCGCTATAAAAGGCGCTAAAGAAACCTCTTCTAAATAGGGCTTCCGGTCTGTAAGTGCACGCAAAACATATTCCTTCATACCCTCCTCTGCCAGCAAGCCGGTAAGGTTTTTGATGCCGTTTTTGCCTGTAGCTTGTGCATAAGTGTACATTCCTGCAACGCGCACGTCTGATGACAATCTTTCGTCTGTTGCTATATCCCACCCAATTTTGGCAGCTTTCTTAGAAGAACGGTTCAGCAGTTCCTGTTGTGCGCTCAGCCTCCCTACGCCACTTTCAGATTTTAAAAGAGACTGAAGCTCGTTCAAAGAAACCTTTTTCAGATTAGGGAAGGGCTTATACTGCCAGTTTTTAGGAACCGCCCGCACCACGAAACCTTTTCCGGGATTTCCGGAATACCCTGCACCATCCCAGGCCGAAAGATAGAGCCGCCCTGATCCGTCAATATCCAAATCGGTGACTTGCGGCAACCGGATAAAATCTTCCTGTTCCTGCGTATAGCTTGCACCCGAAGGGGTGATCCGATGGATAAATAATTGATTTCGTCCCCAGTCGGCCATCATGGGAACATGATTGTATTTAGCCGGCCAGTTGGGATCATCCATAAAGAGCGCTCCGGTGCCCGAGCCACCTCCAAGGTCTGCCAAAGCAGGGATAATTTCTTCCGTAAAATGTTTAAACAAGACAGGATAACCGTATTCTCCCGATTGTATCTGATGACTGAAGCGGATGTTCCAGCCGCCCCCATCGTTGGTGTTATCCCGGGTAAAAATGTTCATAAAAGGATCTATAGCTACATCATAGATATTTCTGGTACCATGGGTATAAATCTCCATTTCTGTGCCATCGGGCCGAACTCTTACAATACCGCCGCCCAGCATTGTCAACTTTTTACCACTTCGGTCAATAGCCTCATGAAATCCGAAATCTCCGGTAGCAATATAAATCCACCCATCTATACCCAAACGAATACCGTTGGTGGCATGATCAGTACCTCTGCTTTTTAAAAATGTGGGATTGCTGATATGTTCAATCAGAGGCTTTGCCGGTCCATCGGCAATACCATCGTGATCCTTATCTTCAAAAACCACCAAATCCATCCCCGTAGCCACACTGTCTGCTCCAAACTGAGTATGTAAAACAAATAACTTATCGCCTTCGGAAATGATTCCTCTCGGATTATCCACGGCCGCAAATTCTGTATAGCTGTCTAAGATGCCATCGTTGTTGCAATCTACTAATCGAATAATCATTCCTTTTCCGGGCTCTTTACCCAGAGAGCCAATCATGTCCACACCTACATATATTTCACCGGAAGCTGCAGTAGCGAGGCAGGCAGGACTTGGAGTCAGGTTGGGTCCGGTGAACGCCGTAATCTTCAAATCCTGGGGCCAATTTAAGCTCGCATCCAGCGTATCAATAGCAGCCAGCGCCGTATCTCTTGTTCCCGGAATACATCCCGGCTCTTTAGCAGGATTACAACCAATGAGGAACAAAAGAAAAAGACCTGCGCAAATTGATATTCTCATCATTATTATGAAGATTGAAATAAAGGCTCAAGTTAGGAATTTTACCTACATTCAGACTTCCTTTTTGTAAAAAATGAAAACGGGACTTCCTCAAATTAACTGGAGAAGTCCCGCTGTGTTGCCCGACCTGGATTCGAACCAAGACAATCAGATCCAGAGACTGACGTACTACCATTATACTATCGGGCAATAATGGGCGGCAAAATTACAACTTTTAAAATAATTAAATAATAGTTTATTATTACAATAGAAATATGGAAAAAAAATTAAGAAAGACCTTGAAACACTACAAAACACTTCTGATCTTTAGGATATTACTCCTCTCCCTGGTTTTCAGTATTTCTGTGGTGTCCAGGGCTCAAATGAGCACAGGAAATAAAGTGGAAATTGAAAAGCCCTGGCCGCTGACATTAAAAGAAGGAACCCGGTTTATTTATGACCAGGCGGGAAAGCCTTTCTGGCTCAACGGAGATGCAGCATGGTCTCTGCTGGTGCAGCCTTCTATGAAGGAGTCCAGGCTGTATATCGAACATCGGGCCAAACAGGGGTTCAATGCTTTGATCGTAAACGTGCTGGAAAAAAAATACAGTGATTTTGCTCCGGCTACCTCAGAGGGAAGAATTGAACCCTTTTCGAAAAAAGAGGATTTCTCAACGCCAAACGAGGCCTATTTTAAAAGATTGGATGAATTGATAGATATTGCGGCGCAAAATGGCATTATACTTTTATTGTCGCCCATGTATCTTGGATATTTGAACGATGGTGACGGATGGTATGAAGAATTGTGTAAAAACAGCGACCATTCGGTTCAGAAATATGCTGATTTTTTAGCCTCAAGATATAAGAATCGCGAGAATATAATCTGGATTATTGGAGGAGATCATAATCCGGATAGCGCCTTACATAAACTCAATATTATAGCTCATGCGCTTTACACCCAATGTGTAAATCCTATTATTACAGCGCATGTTCATCCAGGAGTTCCCATCCGAAAAATATTTAATGATCCTTCCTGGATGAATCTTTCCACGGTATATGATTATGGTATTATTCATACCCGGATTAAAGAAGAATATGACATGAAACCGGTTAAACCATTTATCCTGTTTGAATCTACCTATGAAGGAGAGTGGGACGCCACTCCGCAGCAGATCAGATGGCAGGCATGGTGGGCAGCCTGCGGAGGAGCTACAGGCGTTATCATGGGTAATCTTCCTATTTGGAGAATGGCAAAAGGATGGAAAAATGAATTTGATTCGCCCGCAGCTAAAGCAATGATGGTTTTACAAAAAATATTGAAAGCGAGGTCCTGGTGGATACTTCAACCCGACCGGAAGAAAGAAGTGCTCTTATCGGGATGGGGTGATTTGCATACCACCAATCTGGCAGGATTTGCCTATGGAAGTAAAGGAGCTTTGGGGTACTTTCCTGATGCAAGGAATATTCAGTTGAAATTGGAAAAGAAATCGGTTTTAACCTGGATTAATCCTGAAAACGGCAGGATCATCAGAAAAGAAACCAGAACGCCCGGCGTCCATATCATTAAAACACCATCAGGAGGAAGCGTGGATGTGATTCTTTCGATGGATTGGTAGACTATAAAACTTTTGAGTTTAAATACAATTTTTTAAAATAATCCTTTGTGGATATTTTAAGCAACGAAATGTAAAAGAACTTTTGGAACTTTGGTTGAGGATAAAGAATGAATCCAAATTTACAGAAGATACGAAACCTGCTGAAAGTTTTGGATTGAAACTTTTGACAGGATTACCGGAGTTCTTAAAATTTCACTACTATCTTTAAACAAATTAATTGGCAATATGAAATCCACTGCAACCAGAACCATACATGGTAGACCGTATTCTTCAGGATATTGCCTCGGGCTTATGGTTCTTATTTTGTCTCTTCTATTTTTAATTAGCCCCATTAATGCTACCGAGAATCTCCCCGGAAACATGGGTTTGCCAAAGAAGAACCAGTTAATACAAAGTCCCCTGAAAGTAATCACCGGCAAGGTGGTGGATCAGGATGGCAATCCGGTATCAGGGGCCACAATAAGTATTGCAAAAACCAATGTCAGTGTTACCACAGGTGATGACGGTAGTTTTACCATTAATGCCAGCGAAGGCGATGAATTGACCGTTTCTCATATTTCTTTTCTTCCAACCACCGTTAAAGTGGGTAAATCCGACCAGATAGAAATCCGGCTTCAGCTTAGTGTTAATGTGCTCGAACAAATTACAGTTACCGGGTATACCGATTATTCCAGAAAGGAAAGTCCGAGCGCTTCGACGGTGGTTGGGGCAAAGGAAATCAATCAGGTTCCGATGAGTACCGTGGATCAGATTCTCCAGGGGCGGGTACCGGGTTTAACGGTTACCACAGGTTCCGGCCAGCCGGGGCAGAGTGGTTCGGTGGTGATCAGGGGAGTGGGGAGTATCGGCGGAAACACCTCCCCCTTATATGTAATGGATGGTATTCCTATAGAAAGTAATTATTTTCAAACAATCAATCCGGAGGACATTGAAACTGTAACGGTACTGAAAGATGCTTCTGCAAAATCTTTATATGGTTCAAGAGGTTCGAATGGCGTTATTGTAATTACTACAAAGAAAGGAAAGAGAGGAAAACTGCAGGTGGGTTACAGCTCTCAGTATGGCGTTTCTACCCTTACTAATCCGGCTTTTGTAATGATGGATACTCCTGAACGGCTGCGTTTTGAAGAGGAAGTGGGATCGGAAACGGGCAGGGATATAGGCCCGGGATGGACTTACTCTCCTTTGAATCCGAATTATGCAGACCAATCCGCAGATTGGCAGCATAAAGCAGGTTTGATTATTGACAGTTTGAAGGGTATTAATACCGACTGGAGAGATTTGTTTTTTCAGAAAGGCAACTTTATGGAACAGCAGGTTAGCCTAAGCGGCGGCAATGAGCATATTCAGGTGTACAATGCCATTGGTTTGTGGAAACAAAACGGGATTGTAAAACGAACAGGGTTGGATCGTTATTCCTTGCGCAGTAATGTCAATATGAAATATGGCCGGTTCACTTCAGCATTGAATCTTTCTTTAGGCTATTCCAATTCTCAGTTTACTTATAATGAAGGAGGCACCGGTGTCGGTTCTACAATGGCGTCTGTATATTATGCATTACCTTATGAATATCCCTATACGGCCGATGGCGTACTGCATGCCACCGATGATATTCCGTCCATTCTGGATAGCAGGGAAGGGAGTCGTGGAATTGATGCCTTATACGGCACTTCTCAAAAAGTGGAGCAGTTTAAAACCATTATTGGTGTTAATCTGGCGTATGAAATTGTCTCGGGTTTAAAACTGAGTACAAGGGCTGGTATTGATTTAAGAAATTCTACGGGACAAACTTTTTTCAATCCGGATTCCTATATCGGAAGTAAGGAGGCGGGTAAGCAGGGGTCGTTCGGAGAAGGATTGGAGAAAAATTACAACCTTGTTTCCACCTCCGGGATTACCTATAAAAACAGTATCGAAAAACATGATTTTGAAGTGTCCGGATTCTTTGAATATCTGTACAATCACTTTCGGTCGTTTAGCTATAAAGGTTTTGGGATAGACAACCGGCTTCCTGAAACGCCTGCCGGCATTACGGTGAGCTCTGTTTTCCTTCCTAATCTGGGAGGGGGTCGAAGTTCCAGCGCCCTGGCTTCGTATATGGGCGTAGGACGGTATACCTTTAAT
Organism: uncultured Terrimonas sp.; assembly: GCA_964518685.1. Lineage (GTDB taxonomy): Bacteria > Bacteroidota > Bacteroidia > Chitinophagales > Chitinophagaceae > Agriterribacter. The sequence continues at coordinate 6,117 of CAZFGP010000076.1, read as the reverse complement.
GAAAAATACACCCTTACTGCAAGTTATCGCTACGATGGCGCTTCTTCCGTAGCTGCAAAAAACCGCTGGCATGGCTTTTATTCTTTTGGCGCCAATTGGGATGTCAAAGAGGAGCGGTTCCTGGAATCAGCCGATTTTATTTCTACCCTTAGATGGCGCATTAGCTATGGACAAACAGCCAGCCCTTTCGGAAGTGATTTCCTTTATTTACCTACTTATTCAGTAAGTACAACCTATGGCGGACAGCCTGCTATCCAACCTTCGTCCATTGGAAATCCTGAATTTGATTGGGAATATGTGGATGAATTTAATACCGGGTTTGATCTGGCGCTTTTCAAAACGCAAAGGATTAAGGTAATTCTGGATTACTATAACCGAATTACCAGAAATATGTTTATAGATCAGCCCCTGTCGGCAACTTCAGGATCTGCTTCAGCACCTCTGAGTACCGGAAAAATGAGAAATCAGGGTGTTGAATTTAGTATTAGCGGTGACCTTGTTCAGGCGCAATTCCTAAAATGGAATATGGGTATCAATGCAGGTATAAATCAGAACAGAATTCTGCATGTAACCGATGTAACTGATGAATTACCGGATGGTGATACCAGGATAATCAGGGTCGGATACCCCTATGGCACTTACACTGCACCTCAATGGGCAGGGGTAGATCCTGCTACAGGAGATGCCTTGTATTTTAATCGCGACGGCTCAGTAACTAATGTATATAATGAAGAACAGCAAACTGTTCCTAAATCGGGCAGTATGTATCCAAGGGTTACAGGAGGAGTTACTACCAGGATTAGCTGGAAAGCCTTTTCTATAGACGCATTATTATCCTTTGTTTCTGGTGTCAGAAGATGGAATAATATAGATTTTTATGTTGAAACCCAGAGGTATATGACCAGCAATCAGAGTAAGAGAATGTTGTATGACCGCTGGAAGAAGCCCGGCGATAAGTCTATACTTCAAAGAATTGATGTACCAAGAAACTATACTTCAAAAGATATTCAGGACGCTTCATTTGCACGCCTGAGAAATGTGAGATTGAATTATAGCTTACCTGCATCGGTTTTGCAACAACTCTCTATTTTTAAAACGGTTGATATTTTCATTCAGGCTCAAAACTTGTTTACCTGGACTTCCTGGAGAGGATTGGATCCCGAAAATGATCGTGTATATGGACGCTTCGAATATCCTAATGCACGTACCTATACGGGAGGTATTAATGTTAATTTTTAATAGAAACATCATGAACGCAAAGAAAATATTCATCCTGTTATATAGTGCCGCTTTTCTGTCTTTCTCCTGTAATAAACTGGATTTGAAACCGACAGACTCAATAGATCCCTCCAAGGCCTTCCGGAATGTGGATGATGTAAATATGGGCGTATTAGGGGCTTATGCTCCTTTGGATTATACCCTGATTGAGGCATCTGCTATTGCATCGGATGAGGTAATGTTACCCACCGAGAATACGGTATCTAATACAGCTTCTTACAGATGGTTATACAATTCTTCCTATGAGTCAGTTACCTCTGCATGGAAGGAATATTATGTCATTATTGATAGGGTTAACAGAGTATTGGAAGCGATACCGGATATTACGGCGGGCGGTCAGCAAAGCCGTATGGATCAGTATCATGGAGAGTTGCTTGCGCTTAGAGCGTATTGTCACTTCGAACTTCTCCGGGCATACGCCTCTTCCTATGAACCCAATGGTATGGGGGTACCTTATATGAAAAAACATGAATTGAGTTATCCCGCAAGACCAACGGTGGAATCCAATTTTATAGATATCCACACTGATCTGAAGGAAGCAAAACAATTAATTCCGGATGGTTTCAGTGATAATACCCGTATTACCAGGACTGCAATTGCCGCAATTCAGGCAAGGGTTGCCTTATATCAGAAAAACTGGAATGATGCGATTGCGTATGCTTCTGAAGTTATTGCAAAGGAGCCTCTGGCTTCCAGGAATGATTTTGCCAAAATATGGTTGAATAAAAGCAATGCAGAAGTAATATGGCAATTAGCAAGGGTACCTGGCGATTCAGAAATTGGTAGCGCTTTTTTCAGGCAAACAGGTGAAATAGTTCTATATGCTCCGGCCTTTAAGATGATTCAGCTTTTTGATCGGGAGGAGGATATCCGGTTTGAAGATTATATCACTTATGATCAGGCCAGACAAGATAATTCCGGAGGTAAAAAATCGGCATATCTTATTAAAAAATTCAACGGAGATGATGTCCGCTATCCGGGATTGACAAACATTAAATTGTTTAGAACCGGAGAAATATTTTTGATTCGATCCGAAGCACAATTGGAGAAAGACAATACCCAGGCGGGAATAGATGCTGCCGCAAAGGATTTAAATGAACTGAGAAAGGCCAGAATATTTAATTATACGGATGAAAACTTTTTGGATAAACAGCATCTTTTAAACGCTATATATGATGAAAGATTTAAGGAACTGGCGTTTGAAGGTCATCGGTTTTTTGATCTGAAACGCAGAAGCCTGCCTGTAGAACGTATTCCGCAGGATGTTATTAATGCTTCCGGAGCCGTGAAGCTCGAACCTACTGCTGCACAATATTGTTTTCCAATTCCTGCTGATGAAATGTCGGTGAATAAAAAAATGATTCAAAATCTCAAGTATTAAGGTGTGACAAAATAATGGCTGGTATGAGGTTCTTTTTGATAATACTTTTGTTCTCTATGCTTTTGTCAGGCTGTGTTAAACAGGATGATTTTGACCCTTTTGATCCATCTCGCCCAAATATTCCCGGGGTAATTACACGTCCGGGGTCTCTTGGTGTTATAGGAGATACTGCTGATGTACTTACAAATACTATAGGAGGTTTGGTAATTATGGGCGGAGGGAAAGATGTGGATGCTGCTTTTGCATGGATGATTGAACGCAGTGGTGGAGGTGATGCGGTAATCATCCGGACTTCAGGCACAGACGCATATAACAGTTATGTTTATCAGCTTGGGAAACTGAATTCTGTGGAAACCCTGAAAATTGATTCCCGTAAACTGGCAAATGATGATGGCGTAGCACGTATTATCAGAAATGCAGAATTATTATTTATTGCAGGAGGAGACCAGTCAGATTACACCGGCTATTGGAAAGACTCAAAGGTAATGGATGCCGTTAATTATTTGCTTAACGATAAGAAGATACCGGTAGGGGGAACCAGTGCAGGGGCTGCTATTCTGGGTAATTATTACTTCAGCGGCGAAAGAGGAAGTGTTATTTCCGCAGGCGCACTTGCCAATCCTTATGCAAATGATATTACCTTATATAAAGATGATTTCCTGAAGATTCCGCCTCTCAAAAACGTAATTACAGACCAGCACTTTTCGCAACGGGAAAGAGAGGGTCGTATGACTGTATTTCTTGCTCGTATTATGAAGGATTGGGAAAAAGCACCATTGGGGATTGCAGTAGATGAGGCAACGGCAGTTTGTATAGACAGTGATGGAGTTGCAGAAGTGATAGGCGATAACAAAGCCAGCTTTTTGAAAACCAATGCAGGAAGGCAGCCCGAAGTTTTGGAAGTCAATAGTCCCTTGACCTGGGATAACGAAGGTGAGGCATTACGCGTATTCTCCGTGCCGGGAAAAGTAAAGAATAATCGTTTTGATATGAATACCTTTTCTCCCATTCAGGAGTCGGGTTGGAAGATTTCATGGTGGTCAGCTATCAACGGTAAATTGTTTAGGGATGATTTGTAAATAAGCAATAAGCATGATGAATATCTATAGAATCTTCTTTCTTGTAGTTGGATGCAGTATAATTTTGCTATCCTGTAAAGATTCATCAATGGATAAGCAGGAAACGAAATATGTTATGGTCATTCACGGTGGTGCGGGTACGATTGATAAAAATTCCATGACTTCTGAAAAGGAGCAGGCATACAGGGAGGTGTTGACACAGGCTCTTCAAACTGGATACGATTTGTTGAGTAAAGGCGCTCCCTCATTAGATGCGGTGCAGGCAACCATTAATGTGATGGAAAACTCTCCTCTCTTCAATGCGGGCAAGGGAGCTGTATTTACTCATGATGGGAAAAATGAACTGGATGCCTCCATCATGGATGGGAATACGCTGAAGGCTGGTGCCGTAGCTGGCGTTACTAATATTAAAAATCCGATTAATGCTGCGCGGATGGTGATGGAAAAATCGGAGCATGTGATGATGGTGGGAAAAGGGGCAGAACAATTTGCTTCGGCAAATGGATGCGATACTGTTCCGGCTTCATATTTTTTCACGCCTGAACGCTGGGATCAATTGCAGAGAACCATTCATGAAGAAGAAAATGGCAGAGCGGCACTTAGAGAAATCAATCCTCAGGATAGGAAATTATCTCAGGCGGAAGATGCGGATAAAAAATTTGGAACAGTAGGCGCCGTAGCTTTGGATAATAGAGGTAACCTTGCAGCAGGAACCTCTACAGGAGGCATGACAAACAAAAGGTTTGGCAGAGTTGGAGATTCGCCAATTATTGGTGCCGGCACCTATTGTAATAATGCCACAGCCGGAATTTCTTGTACGGGTTGGGGTGAATATTATATCCGGGAGGTGGCAGCCCACAGGATGTCTGATCTGATCGAATTAAAACATATTTCTGTACAGGATGCAGCAAAACAGGTTATCGCAGAAATCGGCAAGATGGGTGGCGATGGAGGAATTATCGGTTTGGATAGGTCTGGAAATGCTGCAATGGAATTTAATACCTCAGGGATGTACAGGGGTACAGTAGATGAAGATGGAAAAATTTCAGTGTATATATATAAGTGATGAAAATACGGATTATCAGAATAGCTACGTGGATGATTACCTTAATTTTTATCGTATCTCCCGGCTTTGGTCAGAAGAAAGGAAGTTTGTTCATCATTGGCGGAGGAGAGCGTTCCCCCGAAATGCTGGATCAATTAATAAAAACAGCAAAACTGACACCATCAGACAGGGTGGTTATTCTGCCTATGGCGAGTGGTGTGCCTGAGGAAACGGTAAGATATATTACAACTGAATTATCTGCTCGTACTGAAAACCCGATACGGAGCTTTAATTTTAACCGGGATCAGGCAAATGAGCAGCAGAACTGGATAGACACCGTAAGAAACGCAAAACTGATTTATATAACGGGCGGCGACCAAAATCGGTTTATGAAGGTAGTATTCGGTACCAAACTGTATGATGCTCTGCACCAGGCCTATGAAAACGGAGCCACAATTTCTGGTACGAGCGCCGGAGCCGCAGTTATGTCGCAGCTTATGATCACCGGAGAAGAAAAAAACAAAACAGGCAAGAATAATTTTGAAGAAATAAAAACAGATAATGTGATTATTACTGAGGGACTGGGCTTTCTTCCAAACGCTATTATTGATCAACACTTTATCGTTCGAAGTCGGTACAATCGGTTGTTGAGTGTTTTGGCAGCGCATCCTGAGAAAAAAGTTATTGGAATTGATGAGCGTACAGCAATTATTGTGAAGGATAAAAAAGCAAGGGTGGTTGGAGAGAGCCAGGTTGTGGTTATAGCCAATCCCAAAAAACTGAGGATAACAAAAACACATAAAGCAGGATTTCAGCGTGCTTTCCTGTCTCTTCTTTTAGAAGGAGATAGTTTTATGCTGAATTGAAAACATATATGACAAACCAAATTATTTTTTATGAATAATATTTTAAAAAAAATAGCTTTATTTTTTATCCCGGGAATGCTCTTATGGTCGGGATGCCAAAAAAATCATTATAACCTTTCTGATTTACCGCCAGTGGTGAAAGGCTTTTTTACGGTAGCCAAAACAAATTTTGATATTGATGAAGGGATACGCTTTACCAATGCATCACAAAATGCAGAATCCTATACCTGGGATTTTGGAGATGGAACAAAATCTACGGAGAAAGACCCGGATAAAACATACACTGCTTCCGGAACTTTTACGGTGATATTAAAAGCTGTGGGACCAGGCGGAACGGGTAGTTTTTCTAAAGATATTGTAATTATAGACCCACACCAGAATGCAAGTGATAAAGAACTGTATTTTATCGAATATGGAAATGAACTGATCAGGAAAATCGTTCTCCAGGCTGGAGCGACAGCAGAAACT
>CAZFGP010000075.1:3918-20466 GCA_964518685.1 uncultured Terrimonas sp. | reverse complement strand
CGCCTAAATTGCCTGAAATTTGTTGAAAATAGACGTTTTTGCTGCAATGTGGGTTGAGCCATCAGCGGTACTGATGGCTCTTTTATTTGCAGGAGTACTATCCTACGCACAATCAGTCAGAGTACGCGGCACTGTTACCAATGCGCAAACCGGCGATCCGCTTCAGGGTGCCAGTGTCACCGTTAAAGGTGCTGCATCTGGCGCTTCTACGGATGACAACGGCGTTTTTCAATTGGAGGTTTCCAATTCCCGAAGTGTTCTGGTGATTTCTTCTATTGGATATGTTCAGAAAGAAGTTTCTCTCAATGGCAGGAGTGCTATTGAAGTTGCTTTAGAACCCGAATCCGGAAAGGGACTTCAGGAAGTAGTGGTCATTGGTTATGGCACTCAGACAAAGTCAGATTTGACTGGTTCTGTTGCCAGCATATCAAGCGAACAGTTAGAGAAGACAAAGATGACAACGATAGACCAGGGCATTCAGGGAAAGGTTGCAGGTGTAAATGTTTTCCGAAATTCCCATGAACCCGGTGGGGGACTCTCTGTGAGTATCAATGGAGTTTCTTCATTAACCGCTTCAGGGCAACCCTTGTACGTGGTGGATGGTATTCCGATCGCCACTGACTTTACAACAGGGTTTGGAGGTCCGAATACAGGACGGGGAAATACCACGCCCAACTTTTTAAGTTCCCTCAATCCTGATAATATTGAATCCATGTCTATCTTAAAGGGACCCTCGGCCACTGCTATTTATGGATCAAGGGGCGCCAATGGGGTTGTTATTATTACTACTAAATCAGGAAAGGCCGGTCAAAACAGAGTTGACTACTCAGGCTCAATAGGGATTTCAAAAATTGCGAAAAAACTGGACTTCATGGGAGCAAAGGATTTCGCTAAAATGGTGGTAGATTATAACACATTAATCGGGCAACCGCCCACTTTTACACAGGCACAGATAGATGCTTTGGGCAGGGGTACCGATTGGCAGGATGAGATTACAAGAACGGGAACTGCCATGAATCATAACCTTAGTTTTTCAGGTGGAACAGAAAAGATGACCTATATGATTGGTGGCAACTATTCCAGTGACGAGGGTATTGTAAGGGGCTCCGATTTTGATCGTTATGGGTTTAGTGCAAATATCAATTCTTCTGTTAGCAAACGCCTGAAAGTAGGAGCTAATACCAGTTTTACGTACAGTATTAACAATCGGGTTCCCACGGGTACGAAAGGCTATCAGGAAGCGCCCGGGATCATTTACAATTTAATTACCGCTCCTCCAACCAGTCCGGCAAGAGACGAGAACGGTAATGTTATTGAGATTTCCAACTTCCCTGTGGGCGGTCAGAGTCCTCTGGTGATTGCCGAATTATTAAAATTTCAGATGCTTAACAGCCGGTTCATAGGAAACATTCACGGTACTTATGATATAACCGATGACTTAAGCGCTACAATAACTTTTGGAGGAGATGTCAGAAATTTCAGGTACGGTCAATATTTTCCCAGCAACTCTGATTGGGGTAAGGGCCAAAATGGAGCGGCATGGAACTGGAGCGAAGAAAATATAAACATAGTAAGTAATAACATCCTCAATTATAAAAAGGACATTAATGCCAACAATCACATTGATGTGATTGCAGGATATACTTACCAAAAACAAAAAAATCAAAACCTCCAGGCCTCGGCTGAGAACTTCCCAACTGATAACTTCTTGTGGAACAATTTAGGTTCAGGCGCCAAACCGCAGGCTCCCTCCTCCTATGCAAGTGAATATACCCTGATATCTTACCTGGGACGCATAAATTATTCTCTGGATGATAAATATCTGTTTACTGCATCTATCAGAACAGATGGAGATTCCAAATTTGGCGTTAACAGAAAATACGGAACTTTCCCTTCTGCAGCTATAGCCTGGCAAATTGGTAAGGAAGATTTCATTAGAAATATTCAAGCTATTAGTCAGCTTAAATTACACGCAGGATGGGGCAAAACAGGAAATGAATCTATCGGGTACTATTCCTCAAGGTCATTAATCGCCACGGCTTTTAATCAGGAACAGTCCATTATATTTGGCGGTGGTACCCTTAACCCCATTGCTTATCCCGGAGGAATCGCCAATCCGGATTTAAGTTGGGAGAAAACTGCCGGTATTGTAATAGGATTGGATCTTGGACTCTTTGTTAACCGCTTAATGTTTAGCACTAACGTTTATTTCAAGAATACCACCGATTTACTTTTAAATGTGCCCCTCGCACAGCATTCGGGTTATGCCTCCGTTCTGATGAATACAGGTTCCATGAAGAATAGTGGCGTTGAATTTCAGATCAGCAGTGTAAACTTAAAATCCAATGATTTTAATTGGACTACGGATTTCAATATCACTTATAATAAAAATGAAGTAATCTCCCTTGGCGGCCCCAAATATGTATATACCGGATGGGTTGGTGGCGCCAATCTGAATACTCATGGAGCTAATGCCGTTAGGCTGGAACCAGGACATCCTGTAGGCTCTTTTTATGGCAGGATATACGAAGGCATCTGGCATAGCCAGGAAGAGATCAACTCTGTAGGTACAATGATCGGTGCGGCGCCCGGTACTATCCGTTGGAAAGATTTAGATAATAATGGGAAAATTGATGACAAGGATGAACAATTCTTAGGGACGGGATTACCTAAGTTTAATTTCGGACTGACTAATGATTTCAATTATAAAAACTGGAACCTTCATGTATTTATGTATGGCGTTTCAGGAAATAAAATATTGAATATCCCCAAAAGCCGTTGGCTATATGGGGCCAATGGGCTTGGAGCAGAAAGAGTATCAGGGAGGTGGAGCGTCAACAATAAAGACGGATACCTTCCCGGATATGGCGCTATGACACAGGAAAATGATGCAATAGTGGAAGATGGCTCTTTTTTAAGGATTGCAAATATTGCACTCAACTATGACATTCCTGCAAAGAAAGGCGCTTTTAGGCAAGCTACTATTGGGGTATCCGTTGATAATCTTGCGGTTATTACCGGGTATACAGGTTATGACCCGGAAGTAAATGCGGGTGGATTGGACAATCAGGTAAAAGGGGTGGATATGTATATGTATCCCGCCGCAAGAACAATTCGTTTCAATCTTAAAATAGGATTTTAATTATAATAAAATTATTATACCATGAAAGAATTAATAAGAAACAATATCAACCGGAAGATTGGAATATACTCACTGTTGTTCTATTTTATTTTGTTTTTGGGAGGATGCAAGCTGGAACCCGTTGTTTATAGCAACAGTGCAACGGATAAATATTATTCCAATGAAAGTGAGGCTAACCTGGGTTTAAATGGCGTTTATCAAATGTATTGGAATATTTACAAACCTGGTTACTGGCACAATATGAATGATTACAATGCAGGTTTAGCTGTTAATAACGGAAATGCAGCAACGCCTTACAGCGCATGGGACTTCTCCGTGGATGGGCAGGACGAACTACTGATGTGGTCCAGCATTTATAATGCCATAAACAGGGCAAACACCCTGATGGATGGTTTAGAGAAAAGCACGCTCATTCCGGACGCCAGTAAAGTGCGTTTCAGAGGGCAGGCCAGATTTCTTCGTGGCCTTGCATATTTTGAATTGGTTAAGCTGTGGGGAGGGGTTCCCCTGCATCTAAAAGGCACCGCAAGTCTTGATGATGTTAATCTGCCAAGAAGTAGCGAGTCAGAAATATATAAACAAATTGAAACGGATCTCAGCACAGCGGCCGGTGAATTAAGTCCGTTTAATCCTACCGACCATGTTAATGGAAGAGTTACCTCTTTGGCTTGTACAGCCGTATTGGCAGACGTTTTTGCCCAGCAGGGAAAATGGTCCGAAGCGGCAACTTCGGCGAAAAAGGTTATTGATGAAGGCTATTTTCAAATTTTGCCCGACTTCCATGATATCTATAAACCTAACGCTTTCTTAAACAAGGAGGAGATATTTTCGATAGTAAAGACCCATCAGGCTGGCGACGTTGACGCTACCAACAAGGAAGTTCGATGGTATGTACCTGCACAAACCACACTAAATGACGGTACCGCTATTGCCTTCTACTCACCGCCATTTTTGGGACCTAATACTCAGGTGGTTCCGGGTTTCTATAATTCCACGCCCGATACTTACCGGAAATACTGGACTATGAGAAAAGAGATGCCTTACTACTACAAGCTGGGAGATTATAATAATATCCACATGACTTCGGTGTCCCTCCCTCAACCCATGTATGTGAAATTTATGTATGTGGATCTCACTAATGGACTATTGGATCGGGGTGTCAATATCGTAATCTACCGTTTGGGCTATATGAAGCTATTGTATGCCGAAGCTTTAAACGAAGCGAATTCTGGTCCCACTGCAGAGGCCTATAATGCTATAAATGAAATCAGACAAAGGGCCCGTGCCGTAAATACCCCTAATGAACAACCTGAAAGTATTTTACCGGATCTCTCAGGTTTAAGTCAAAGTGAATTCAGAGATTCGGTCTTAATAGAATTCAAACGGGAATTTGCAAATGAAAATAAATATCGCTCTGTATTGCTACGGCATAACCGGTTGGTTAGTGATGCAATTGAAAGAGGAGTAGGGGCTGCAAAAGAATATAAGAAGTATTTTGCAATTCCTTCGGAAGAAATGGCCCGCAACCCTAATTTGAAACCACAGAATGAAGGATACAATTAGCCTGTAGAAAATAATTTGGACTTGACTTCTCAAAAGGATTGAACTAAATTGGGTTCAATCCTTTTCTTTTAAGAACATGTATTCATTATTCCAATATTATTATCTTTCCTATCCCCCTAACCCACCTGCAGCGCTTTTTTTTATAAACTCGCGCCTTGTATTTCCCTTTTCTTTCATGGATTAAATTTTTGGATCCTGTTCAATTTTTTTCATACATTACCCCTGTATCTCCCGTATATTAATCGTCAATCCGGGATTAATTTTTTTCCCACGAGAGTGAACACCCTTTACGTTACGTATTTTTTAAAAGATATAATTTTGATTTTATTGAAAAATATATTTCCCCGCTTGAAGCGACCGTTGCCGTACCAACAGACCCAGGCAAAGAGTAATGTTTGCTTTGCGTACCGGTTTCAACATTTATTTCGCAATATTCATCTCCACAAAAAACTCCTATTACGCCGCTGCTGATATTAATAATCCAGGAACAGTCCTTTCTTGCGTTCAGCTTAAAGGTATTTATGAATTGCATCTTTAAAGGATCGAAAATCAAAATCTGATTCTTCATTCCAACGGCTACTTTCCTGCCCGATGCTACAATAGCCTGGCTCAACATCACATCTTTTGCCATCTCAATATCATGAATGATTCCTTCTCCTGGTTTCCATACCACGAAATGGCATTTAGCACTATCGTTATAGCTCAGTCCGCTTGCCTGTCCGTTAGTAGTAAAGTAAAGATACCGGTCATCAGAGGCTAATCCTGCGACTGCCTGATGAGGTACCGGATCGTACCAACTTTTTACCTCGTGAGTAACGGCATCAACACAGGATAAACCACCACCATAAGTACCATATTTTGCGGACCAACCGGTCCAGATATTTCCATCCGGGCCTGCAACACTCCTTCCTGTTGGCCGAATAAGGGCGGGGCTTACGGAAGTTAAAGTTTCAGGATTGACATTGTCAAGCTGACTCCACTCTTTCTGAGGTTCATACACAATATGATCTCCTCCCACATAAGCAGTTAAAAATAATTTTGCTTTAGCAAATACCATTCCATACACCTCGCCACCGTTATTGCAAACACTTGATGAATTCCAGTATTTCTTCGTGGCAGGGTTAAAAGAAAAAATTGTTTGCCCAAAACCACAGGATCCCCATATTATTCCGTTTTCATCGCTCGTCAGAGTATGGATGGCGGTTGGCGGAGCCTCTACAGGTATTCTTTTCAAATTAACATTTGCAGATCTGCGTGCCCCTGTCATTTCGCCCGATACGTCCGTTACGAAATAATCCTGTCCTCTTACACCAGCTACTAATCCGGGAGCAACCCTTCTGACAGCAATGGACTGTCCATTCTGCATTTTAATCGAGTTATTTGTCAATTCACTTTCCCGGCTTGCTATGGGGTCTAACGTCTTCGCATCATAAAAAACAAGTCGTCCGCCACGGTTTACGCAAATGAACCTGTCATTCACTTCACGTATCAGATCGTTTTGCTTCCCAAAATCTTCAAATATTCTTTTTGAAATATTATAAACCTTTAATCCCTTCGTGTCAAAACCGTACTCAATAAACACCCATCCGGGTGCGCCACAGTAGACCGGTCTGCTGTATAAGTTTTTAGGATTTTCGGAAACCTTTCCGAGGTTCTTAAATTCATTGGTCACAGGGTCATATTGGGTAAGAGTGCATCCCGGATATGTACCGCCATATAACTTATCATCAGAAGCCAAACCCATTTGCCAGAAATATGACTCACCCTTTGATACAATTGGCGAAGCAAAAGTTCTTTTGGACAAATCAAAAACATGGAGATATGCCTGCCCGGTGCATGTGCCCACAATCAGCTTTTTATTATGCCAGTTTACTAATCCCCATGCGCCTGCTCCTGCGGGCAGAACATAATCTTCACCTCTCCCTGAGACAGGGTCAATAATGATAATACCTCCTGTTCCTTCTGCAACAAAATTAGACAGCACAAACTTAGGCCTGCCATCAATCGGGTCTATAATACTTTCGGTAGCAAGGATATTGAAATTACGGCAAGGCTCACCTAATAGTTCGACTGGATCAAGCCAGGGATTACTTCTCAGAAACGAGGGAATATCTGCCAAAGTAAGAAACCCCAATCCGGATGTTGTTAAAAATCTCCTTCTGTTAATCATACCAAATAAGTAAAAAACGATTAAAGTTGCAAAGCTACCTGTGTGCTATAGTTGTAATAATTTCCGGGTGCATCAGTAGCGGCAAGGCTCTTACTATAATAGCCGTCAGGCTAATGTCAACTATTGAACAGCCATTTACAGCTACTACCTGAGTTCGAAATCCTACCAATGAAAAAGTGAGTGAGTCACTTGCGGGTACGTCGGATAAACCATAATAACCTGCGCCGTCTGTGACAGTAGCTCGTGTACTTCCTTCCAATTGTACCGTAACTCCGTTCAGAGGCTGGTTGTTTGATGCAGAAAGCACAGTTCCTGACATAGTCTGGCCTTGTACAATACCACCGGCTGCCATAAGAAAGGCGAACACAATGAGTATCTGTAAGCACTTTGCCCTGATTAAATATAATTTGGTCATAATGGTTAGAGATTTAGAACGGATTGAAAATAATTCACTCCGTTATCGTTATCGTTATTTCCTTTATTACTTCTTTACTCTGGTCAATAGTATTATTCGATGCTATAAAATAGGCTTTGTAAGTTCCGATATTTTTGTAAGTATATTTAAACACTTTGGGATTTGTAAGATAAATACCCGAAGTAACTGCAACAGGCTTGTCATTCCCCAAATCCACATTACCCACAGTAATTGGAGCTGATATGGCCCAGTTCTCACTCTGGGGGTCGTTATAGGGGCTGTTGGGGTCATAAGCCACAAACACAGGAACCTGTGCGTTAGGAATAAACTGAGGGCTTGCAGGATCATAAATTGGATTCTTGGGGTCAAAAATCGGATTGTTAGGATCGTAAATCGGATCATTAGGATTTTTATAAACCGGCCCATATAGTGTAGTCCTGCTCGATGTCACAGTGGATCTCGCCGGCGCATTCACCGGATTCTCGTCCACTACTCTAAAGCCCAAATGCGGATTGTCTGCGATGATAATTGGAGCATTGTTCAGTGAGTCATTGCTGGTCAGAGTAAAACTCTCTACCATCCACTGGCAACCATATCCATTGGCAATCTGAGGTTTGTTCACATATTTAAGTGCAAAATAAATTGGCTTACCGGCTGTCAACAAATCGGAAATATCCTGCCTGGTGGAAACCTTGAAAGCAGAATTAGTTCCTAATTCAAACCTGTCGGTAATTTCCGTCCATGTTGCTGATTTCACCTTTGCGAGAGCAGAATAATCGCCGTTAAAATTTGTAGATGCCAATACAGAGAATTGATTCACCTGAGTACCAGTTGGCGATCCGGGAGCAACCGCACTATTAAAACTCAGGTTAAGACCAAGTCCAGCAACATTCACTTGTCTCCCGTCTTTGAAAGCATAATCACGAAAAACCTCACCTGAATAAAACGAAACCACATCTGCATCACCCTGCAGATTAAATGAAACTGGCGTGCCCACTTTATAGGTTGTGGTGTTCCCATCCATCCATACAGAAAAATCTGGATCGTCTTTAACAAAAAGTTTCTTTTGGCAGGAAATTACAGATAACAGTCCACACACCAGAATATAATATTTTACTTTCATGTCAGAATAATTAAATTTTAACTATAAATAATAAGTTACCACCCTGGATTCTGGGTCATCAACCTGTTATTTGTCATCTCCACATCCGGTATCGGCATCAGCACGTCTCTGGGCTGAACTCTGGAGAAAGAAAGAACAAAGGCTGATCCTGGCGAGTCTTGTTGTGCAAGATTCCCCATATCCTGATTTACTTTCACGAAATTACCCCATCTGAGCAGATCAGCTTTACGTTGTCCTTCCATATTGAATTCTCTCATCCTTTCATCCTGAATTAATGAGAGGAAAGCCTCCCTGGATGCTGATTGCGCGGGAGTTATATTTCCATCCTGAACGCTGTAAATTGTAGCAGTAGCTGCTGCATCACTACCCCCTCCACCAGTAAAGGTGATGGTAGGTGGCACAGTGTATTTTCCCTCCGCAAAAAAGGTAATACCCGTAGTATCACGTTCTAAAATAACCTCAGTTACCTTCCCATCAGAAATTAAAGCTATTCCTCGTGCCGTAGCACCATTGCCTGCAGAAAAAGATACTGTTGGCGCACTCGTATACCCCGATCCGCCATTAGTAATGTTAATGGCTTTCACGCCGGAAGACCAGGCTCTTTCCCTCACTTTGTTTACCGCTGCTAAAGCCTCCGAAGTAGGGCCATTTATCGCATTCTCAGCCTCCGCATACATGAGCAAAACATCAGAATACCTCAATAATGGGCGATTGGTACCATTATAAGTTGGCGAATTGGTACCAATCAGTCTGGAAGAAAGAGGCTCATATTCCCTTCTGAATTTTGCCGGCTGCATGGTCCATTTTGTTTTCTCGTCAGGTGGTAAAACTCTCATAAGTTTTGATCCATTTCGTGCCGGATCTGTCGTAGTCACATAGGTAAAATGTGCGATTGACCACCATTTTCTTAAATCACCTTCTTCAAATACATTGTAAAACCTGGCAGTGATAGACATGTAGGCATCGCCACGACCTGAGATAGAACCCACTCCCGAGGAAACGCCATTAATCCACCCGGTGCTTGTATATTCTGCGTAAGATTTTGAATCATCAATATTGTTCCCATAATGTTCTACTTCCCAAATACATTCCTTTATATCATATTTGTTCTGAGCCAGTTCGATAAAAATATCAGGATAGTAGGGGTTAAGGCTATGATTTGCCTCTGTGTCGTCAATTACCTTTTTAGCCCAACTTTTTGCATCCTGATATTTAACAATATCCTTCAGTGGCTCGCCAGCCATGGTGAGGCAGACTCTTGCAAGCATAGCACGAACCGCGGACTTACTGATAGCGCCTCCATATCCAAGCTCCCGAATACCCGGCACCAAAGGCTCAGCCGCTGTCATGTCTGCCAGTATCTGGTCATAAACTTCATTGACAGAATTTCTTGCTGCGTTAACGTTGTCCACTGAAGCGGTGGGTGTAGTTTTTATGGGAACGCCGCCCCAGTATTGGACGAGCATAAAATAGAAATACCCTCTGAGAAACAACATCTCTCCTCTGATTTTGTCTCTAAATGACTGTGCAATTGATGGATTCTTATCCAGATTCGCCAGCAGCACATTAGCGCGGTTCACACCATCCCACAGAGAGTTCCAGCACCCATTCATGTATGGGTCCGCTCCTGAATAATTATAATTGAAAGGTCCGTTTAACGTGAGCCGGTTCATATAGGAAACGTCGGCTTGCCATCCCAAAAGATAATTAGCGTAATGCCCCCATATTGTAGCCGTTCCCACATTATTGTAAACCCCGGCACGTGCGGAAAGAAGTTCATTCTCAGTGTTATAATAATTGGTAGTACTGAGAAAGTCCGTAGGTTTGGTATCTAGGAATTTCTTACATGAGCTGAAATTCAACAAGAAAAATACAATCGGTAAATAATATATTCTTTTCATTTTTTTATGCATAAAAAGTGATCGAATACAGATTTAAAAAGATGCTTTTAATCCGAAAACAATTGTCTTTGCCTGAGGATAGGCGGAAAAATCATACCCTGGCTGAAGCACATTATTAGCAACTGATACCTCAGGGTCCAATCCCGAATAATTTGTCCAGGTAATCAGATTCTGAGCTGAGATGTCAACCGTAAGGTTACTCAAATAAAATTTTTTAATAAGCTTTGCAGGCAGAGAATATGCCAGAGCTGCCGTCTTAAGCCTCAGATAAGAACCATCCTCAAGATTCTTCGATGAAAAATACCCGATGAATCCCTGACCACGCGTTCTGTAATTTTCATTGGTTTGATTTTCCGGAGACCACCTGTTGACATAGCTCGCATATTGATTGATACCATGGAATCCGTTACTGTTGCCTTCCAGCAAAAGACGGTTAGCATTATAAATATTATTCCCATAAGACCATTGGAAAAACAGATTAAGGCTAAAACTCCTGTACGTAAAATTATTATTGAACCCGCCAATATGAATAGGCTGTCCACGACCGATAATGGTTAGGTCCGCAGAATTAATCGTACCATCCCTATTGAGGTCTTTTAATTTAATGTCACCTGGCTGCACTACATTCCGCCCACTTCCATTTTCTGATACAGATGGCTTGAGGATATATATACCTGGCGCCGGATTATCAAAATCCGGATATTGATAATTGCCTTCCCAAATATATCCAATCATCATACCGATTGGCTTTCCAATTTCATGGAGATACAACGGCTGGCCAAACTGTGATAAATAAGTAACTGTATTGCTTAATGATGGTTGACCATAAGTGAGCGACACAATTTTATTCTTGTTAAAACTAATATTAAAATTGCTTGTCCAGCTAAAATTTCTTGTAATAATATTAGTCGTGTTAAGAGTAATTTCAATACCGGTATTTCTTAATTTACCCACATTCTCTGTTGCTGTAGAAAACCCCGAACTGGTTGGCAACCTGGCTGCTAATAACAGGTTCTCAGTATTTCTCCGGTACCAATCAACTTCAAGAGCAACCCTGTTATCCAAAACTCCGAGTTCAAGACCTATGTCAGTTTGTTTGGTTTTTTCCCATCGCAATTTTGCATTTCCAAGAGATGATAAATATGCACCAGCCGTTGGAACCCCGTTATTAAAAGAATAACCGCCACCGGTATTATTCAGAATCAGTGTTGGGTATGCTGCAAAATCTCCTACCCGGTTGTTTCCGGTTTCACCATAACTTACTCTTAGCTTAGCATTAGAAATAATCGGAAATGTATTTCTGAAAAACTCCTCCTGATCTAAGTTCCAGGCAACTGCACCACTAGGAAAATAGCCCCAGTGGTCAAAAAACTTGGATGATCCATCAGCTCTGAAGTTAACAGTAAGCAAATATTTGGATTTATAATTATAATCCAACCGCGCAGCATACGACGCCATCGTATTGATAGTACTACTTATACCGGGACTTGTGAAAGAACTGGTGGTGGATTCATCCAGCCCATCCATTCTTTTTGCCTCATTAGGCAGGTTGGTACCTCTGTAGTTATTATTAAAACTTTTAAAGCTGTTAACTCCGAAGAGTACCAAACCGCCCAGGGTGTGCCCTCCATTAAATGTTTGTTTGTAGGTAAGTGTATTTTCATTTGAAAAGCCTCTGGCGTCTGTCATTGATAAATACCCCCAAACACCATTGGTGTTTGCAGGATTAAGCGGACTTCCCTGTGAGGTCTTTGAATTATAAAACTGTTCATTGCGCGTTTTGATATGCATAAAACCTGCCTGCGATTTAAAAGTAAAGTTCTTTGTGATATCATAACTCACATACGCATTCGCTTTTAATATATCATTTACAGTATGCTGGTATTGATTATTAAGATCAATCACCGGGTTGATCCTGAAATCACTGGGGGTAATCATAGACACATCACCCTCGTCAGTTAAGAGGTCTTCGTCAGGGTCGGCTGATATCGGACGATACATCCATGCTCTTATCAAAGCTGTAGAAGTAGCATTTCCACCTCCATAGATAGACCTGATTACCTGACCGTTAATATCTGTTTCTGTATAGTCAGTAGTTATACCCACCTTCATTTTATTACTGATGGTTTGATCTACGGTCATTCGCCCCGCATACCTTGAAGTTCCGGTATTAATAATTACTCCTTTCTGGTCAAAGATGTTTCCAGAAAGAGAATACCTGGTTTGATCGTTCCCGCCTCTTATTGCCAGGTTATAGATTTGAAGTACTCCGGTTTGTATTACCTGGTCCTGCCAGTTGATGTTCGCTACATTTTTATAATCGTCCAGAGTCTTTCCCTGGGCAAAATAAATAGGAGTGGCATATGTTGTGGGATCAAGCTCCTGCTGGTATTTCACAAACTCAAAGGGGCTCATCATGGGGATCAACTTTGGTGGAATCTGGTATCCCAGGGAGCCATTAAGGGTAACTACAGCCTGCCCCTGCTTACCTCGTTTGGTCTGGATGAGCACCACACCATTAGCGCCTCTTGACCCGTATATCGCAGTTGATGATGCATCTTTTAAAATACTGATGGACTCAATATCCTCGGGGTTCAGGGTTGCGGGATCGAGATTTTCAATGGGAAACCCATCCACCACATATAAAGGAGTAGTGCTTTGGGTTAGAGAACCAACACCTCTAATCATAATATTGATACCACCACCAGGTTGTCCATCAACGCTGTTAACCTGTACTCCTGCAACCCTGCCCGCAAGTGCGTTAGCAAAGGATGGTACAGGTGCCTTAACCATATCAGAAACATTTACCAATCCTACTGATCCTGTTAAATCACTTTTTCTCACTGTTCCATACCCTACCACCACCACTTCATCACCAACAGAAACAGAAGGCTTTAACTGCACCGCAATACTCGTTTGAGTGCTAATTTTTAATTCCACTGTCTCAAACCCAACATAAGATACCACCAACACCGAATTGGGTTCTGCATCAATGGAAAAATTACCGTTAGCATCCGATTTTACACCAATTAACCTTCCTTTTACTAACACCGTGGCTCCTTCCAAAGGTTGGCCCTTATCGTCGGTTACCTTTCCTGTAATATGGATAACAGCAGAGAATTGTTCTGACTCAACCAGGTTTTCCCTTGCCGTCATAAAGACTCTCTCTTTCTCTTTTATAATCACCATCGTATTTAAGATGGTATAACCCAACATCTGATCCCGAAAACACAGATCCAGGGTTTCTTCAATTGGGCTGTTTTGAACGTTGATGGTAACGTCTTTCCCCATTTTAAGAAGACTTCGGGTATAAATAAAACTGTAACCGGTCTGTCTTTTAATTTCCTTAAATACTTTTTCAAGGGGCGCATTTTTTTCCGACAAGGTTACCGTTTGTGAAAAGCTCCCTGCACTTGAACTAAAACATAAAACAAACAGAAAAACAGTTGTCAGATTCATTATCAAAAGTGTTTTCGGTAAACCCTTTCGCGCCAATTGCATCAATTGGCAAAAAGCAAATAATCGCATAATTTTGTTGCTGGTTATGGTTAAACAATAAGAAGTATTCAAACCCTTTTATACTGGATTAACCAATGACCGTATATCCGGGAGTGTTGCAAGCGCTTCCGGCTTTTTGATTAATCCAACTTTAAATTTTATGTTTTATGCATTTCCGTATCTTTTTATGGATTAATAATGACGGTTGAATTTTCGATCTCAAAATGCACTTTGCCCGTAAGTTCCAAAGCTTTTAACACATCGGACAACATTGTATTCATGGGGATATCAGCATAGAACTTTTCACTGCTCTTACTTCTAAAAATTATTTTCGTGTTATACCACCGGCTCAGCTGCCTCATTATTATTTCCAAATCTCTCCCATCAAAATGGAAATAGCCATCCTTCCATGCTATTATCTCATTGAGGTTAACCCTGTCTGACACCCGGATTCCATCCCGGGATGAAAAAACGGATTGCTCACCAGGCAAGAGTTTTTTTATACCTCCCCCATTTCTATACACCACTGAACCTTCCAACAAAGTGGTTTCAACTGCCGCCTCATCAGAATAGGCCATGATATTAAAATGAGTACCCAACACCTCCACTTCTCCCCCATCCCCCGAAGGGGTATTGATCTTTACAACAAATGGCACTTTACGTTTTGCATCTGTTGTCATCAGTGATGCAACTTCAAAATATACTTCTCCGGTTACTTCCACAACCCGCTGCTTTTCCTGGAAGACTACGGGGAAGCGGATAGAGGAAGCCGCATTTAACCATACTTTTGTTCCGTCTGATAACTCCATAAAAAAACGACCGCCACGGGGAGTTGTAAGAATGTTATAAACCAGCCCTTTTTCGCTTTTACTCCGAACTTGATAGCCAAGCCGGCTTCCTGATTTTATAACTTCTGTATTCCCCTGAGAAGCCAGCTTGCCATCACCTACCTGATCCAATACTATAGCAGAACCATCATCCAGCATTAAAGTGGCTCTTTCTGCACCCGGATACACATCGTTTTGAGGCCCTACAGTTTTCGTTTTGCTCTCCTCCTGCTGTACGCTTTGCTGCTTTTGGTAAAAAAAATAACCTGTACCAAATATCAACAATACTGAAGCAGCAGCAACACCAGCCCATCTGACCATCTTTATTACCGATGAAATGTTTTTAGCTTCGGGTATCTCAGCCCGTTGATGAATCACACGAAGCATCTCTTCCGGTGAATCAATGCCTTTTTCTTTCTTTCCCTTATGATAAGAGTCTTTCTCAAATTGTTCCCCGAGAATCCTCTGCAAATCCTCTTCGCCCTCCTTTGCGACATAATTCAGTATCCATTCTCTCTCTTCTGCGGTCCAACTGTTTTGCAACAGCAATTGAGATAATCTGCTACTACTCTTTTCTTGTTTTTCTTCCAATTCTTTGAAGTTTTAAAAAACCAAAATTGCACTGAACGACAGGAATAAAGTGTCTCATGTTTAAAATACGGGAGAAATTAAAAAAGGGGGGATAAACCTAAAAAAATAATTAAACCTGATACTATAGACCGGGAGGATTCTCTTTGGATATATTCCTTTATTAATATTACAGCTGTCGACAAATATTCTTTAACGGTGTATTTTGAGATATTTAATTCATGAGCAGCTTCTTCATAAGTTTTCCCTTTGAGCTTACACAATTCAAAAACTTTTCTTTTCTGAGGCGACAATTGATTAACTGCCTGCCGTAATAAAACAACACGGGTTTCGTATTCATCAATTGTGGAAATCTCATCCGGAAAAGAAAAACTTTCTACCCGATCAGTACAGGTAATAGTTGCAGCCATCTTCAGATGATCCAGGCTTTTACGATAGCTTGTAGTAAACAGCCATCCGGCAATTCCCAAATCGGGTTTTAAAGATGCACGATTAACCCATAATGCAATGAACACATCCTGCAGGATATCTCTCGCAATTTCCTCCTGTTTAACCAATTTAAGAATATTCTGATAAACCGGGTGCTGATATCTCCAATACAAGGTATCGAAAGATAGAGCATCATGGTTGATTACTCCCATAACAAGTTCCCGTTCATCGCAGATAGCTGGTTTCATATCATTGGCAGGTCATAAATAAGAAAATAGATTAAGCGCTGCTTAGAAATATAGGTGCATTAAAGATAAAAATATTTTAACATATTCAAAAGATAAAATACTACAAGTTTTTCTCCTGCGTTTATTATTGTTGGGTTTGATGAATTTGTAAATGCCAAAACCTACATTTAATATATACACATTATGGATAGGGTTGCAGTAATGCTATTTGGAACACTTCTGATTACGGCCTCAAATTTATTTGCACAATCAAATAAACAAGCCAAACCGGAAAATGGGGATAAACAAAAGGAAGCAGGCAAAAATGCGATTTCAACGGCGCAGGACTTTAATACCACCAGAAGCAACAGACAAAACAGCAATTATAATGCGGGGATTACAACCAATACCGAAAATGGCAATCCCGCTGCTAACGATAGCGTTCCAAAACGACAGGAAGCGCAGGACTTCAATACTACCAGAAGTAACCGCCAAAACAGCAATTATAACGCAGGAATGGGAACCCATACCGGAAATGGCAATCCCGCTGCTAACGATAGCGTTCCAAAACGACAGGAAGCGCAGGACTTCAATACTACCAGAAGTAACCGCCAAAACAGCAATTATAACGCAGGAATGGGAACCCATACCGGAAATGGCAATCC
>CAZFGP010000075.1:0-3818 GCA_964518685.1 uncultured Terrimonas sp. | reverse complement strand
ATGGCAATCCTGCTGCTAACGATAGTGTCCCAAAACGACAGGAAGCGCAGGACTTCAATACCACCAGAAGCAACAGACAAAACAGCAATTACAATGCAGGGATTGCAACCCATACCGGAAATGGCAATCCTGCTGCTAACGATAGTGTCCCAAAACGACAGGAAGCGCAGGACTTTAATACTACCAGAAGCAATAGACAAAACAGCAATTACAATGCAGGGATTGTAACCCATCGCGGCAATAACAATTGCATCGAGTTTAATATAGATGCCGGCTTCAGCAAAGGCGGGAATGGTCATGCAGGAAGTGGATTTCGTGCAGCAGCTGAAATAACAAAAAGGATAACCCAAAACATTCATGTTTCTGCCGGCGTAACCTATTACTCACTAAAATTATCCTACGATGACTCGCCTGACTTGCCGAAAGATTATGTTGAAAACATGGAGAACAACGTTGGCAATCCAGGATGGAATCTCATCACCTTAGATGCAGGCCCGGTTATTCGCTTAGGAAGGGGTAGGCTGTATGCAGACCTGTATGGAAAAGTTGGTGTTTCCTTTATAAAAAAACCCAATCAGTTTGTCGGTATAACCGGACGATCGGGCAAGGTAGATGACGAAAGCGGTGTCGCAAAATTTTCAGGAAACCAGACAGCGCCTTCGCTTCAAACGGGAATTCATATTAATTATGCCATTAGTCGAAATATGAATATTTTCTTACATCCCCAATATTTCACCACGCTTGGTAACAGTCTTTCTTATTCAGAAAAAGACGCAGCCAAAGCTCTTGCAGATGGCAAGAATTTTGATTATAAGACTTTTATGGACTTACCATTTGAGAAAAAAACGGCTTCTTTACAGACGATAGCCATTAGCGCCGGCGTACACATTTATTTGTGTAAAAAGTAACTTTCAAAACACTACCGTTTTTTCACGACCTTTATCTCAAAGGTTTCCCATGAAAAGACATTTAACCTCCAGTTTGTTCGCACCAATAATCATCGTTTTTATACCTCTGCAAATTTTGGCAAGTATAATATCTGTTGACGAAAAAACCTTGCCACGGGTGGCTATCGCCGGCATCGGGCTGGAGGCAAGTGTATTTTCCCCTGCGCAGACGCATGAAGCAGATTTTCATCCGCGCTATGGTGCTGACATCATGAGATACTATCCTTTTTTCAGAGGTGAAACAGCATTACTGAATGAAGCCATCTGGATTCCTACTCTAATAGGTAAGTCCATGCCGGGTGGGCAGGCTACCCGGGAAGCCTACGAATCCCTGGTATCAAAAACGCTCTACATGCTGAAGTCAAATCTACCTTTAGACGCTCTGTATTTAGACCTTCACGGAGCAATGAGTGTACAGGGTGTGGATGATCCAGAAGGCGATTTTATTGCTCGTATCCGCCAAACCATTGGAACGAATGTTTTGATATCTACCTCTATGGACTTACATGGCAATGTTACCCGCAGGCTTTTGCAAAACACAGATTTGATCACTTGTTATCGGATGGCTCCGCATGAAGACGCAATGGAAACCAAGAAGAGAGCCATTCTTAACCTGCTGGCACGATTGCAAAACGGCACAGGCAAGCCAAAACACAAGGCATTAGTTCCAGTACCCATCATGTTGCCGGGCGAGCAAACAAGTACCCGGGTTGAGCCTGGCAAGAGTTTGTATGCCGAAGTTCCTAAGGTTATTGCCGGCGATAAAGTAATAGATGCTTCCATCTGGATGTCATATCCCTGGGGCGACCAAAAACGAAATCATGGCGTAGTGGCAGCTTATGGCGATGACAGCATTGCAATAAAAAATGCTGTGGAAAAATTAGCCGAATATTACTGGTCGGTACGCAAACAATTTGATTTTGTGGCGCCCACTTTCCCTTTTAAAGAAACCATCAGGAGAGCAATGAACAGTACAAAAAAGCCGTTTATCATCAGCGATACCGGCGATAATCCTACCGGTGGCGGCGCCGGTGATGTTACTTGGACTTTGACCGAACTCCTGAAGATACCCGACTTCACTTCGGGTAAGGGCAAATCGTGGATTTATGCTTCTATACCCGGCAAGGAATTTATTGAGCAGGCCTTGAAAATTGGTGTTGGGGGAAAAATAGACGCCATGGCCGGAGCCGCTGTGGACAACCTGCATGCCGGACCAGTAAGAATCAGTGGCACCATCCAGTCCATACACGAAGGGCATCCGCAGGCTAAGGTGGAGGTAGTAGTAAAAACCGGCAGGTCATTTATTATTGTTACGCAGGAACGGATGGTTTATCACCACGAAAAAGAATTTACCGATCTGGGTCTTAACCCCCGTATTGTTGACATCTTAGTGTTAAAGCAGGGATATTTGGAACCCGGAATTTACAACATGCGTGGCGACTGGGTGATGGCTTTGACTCCCGGCGGCGTAGATCAGGATTTGAAAAGACTGAACTATCGCCATATTCAACGTCCAATGTTTCCATTAGACTTTGACATGACCGATCCTGATTTAACAGCCCGTTTTATACCTTCTTCACAAACGATTCAATGGGAAGTAGAGTAATGAGAGGAGAGTAACCGACAATAGGAGTGGAGTACGATATGAAGTTGATATCATGTCATTTGTGTTTCAAAAATGGTTTTATAGTACCTCCTTTATCTTCTTCACCGCATACTCCTGAGTTATCTTTTCCTGCTCTAACCGCAGGTTGTTTTTTCTTACATATTCATAGAGCAGATGTTCGTGTGTGGTCAATTGATTTAGCTGTTGTTCGGGGGCGGGTTTCCCTTCTTTGCCGGGAAATTTCTGTAGGGTTCCTTCATCCATCATTACCGAAATAGTATTGGTAAAATAGGTTCGGAACTGATTCAGAATCTGAAATCCCTGTGCATCCACATCCCCCCAATAGAAAAATTGTTTTTCTTTCAACCATTCTATTCCCCGCAGATAGCTGACGCTAAAACCGCCACCGCTCCAAAGAGCGATGGTCGTTTCCAAATTGGGTAAGGTGAGAAAGTTCATCAGATTTTCTGCTACGAAAATATTTTGGCACGGAATAGCCAGCCTCTCAAACTCCGAAACCGGCAATGAAATATCGGTAACTCCAGGAAGGGGTGACAACGGCTCATCTAAAAATCTGATTCGGATAGGCGGCTCAGCGTACTTCAAATTGAAGCGCAATTCAAACTTTGTTTCTTCGCGGTTGACAGCATCAGGAATCAGGTATTCCAACAACGATTGAATGAGGTACCGATTCTCCTGAATGTATTTGGTATGTACGTCAATCGGCAGTTGCCGAATATACAAGTCGGGTTTGGGTGTGGAAAGAAAATAGGTACAAACCTTTAATGTATCCTTCCAGGAATCATGCTCAATCAGCTTTAATGGATTTTCTTTAATCCACTCTTTCAGCGATGGAACCGTTGACAGAATCAAATCAAAGTTTTGGCAATAAAGACTGTATTCCCTTTCCTTTTTCGTAATAGAGAGATAGTCCTCCAAACTTTCGATAATGATTTTCACCGGCACCGTTTGCCGGCCAATTTTCTCAAACTGCCGTTCTTCGGCAATAAGGGTATAACCCGTCTTTTTGTCACCTTTGCTCTGGCTTTTCAGCAATTCAATGGACTGTTGATAATTACTGAGTTTGTTCAGAATATTTTTTGCCGTTATCCTTCCAATCCGGTTTATTTCTTTAGGGAAAATACCAACACCTTCGGCAAATGCTAACAGCACTTCCGGCCACCATTTCAGGCAAATGCTTTGTATTTCTTTTGGGCCTATCATCAGGAGGCTTCTACTATCTTCACTTGGTTACAGGTATTAAA
>CAZFGP010000074.1:0-20549 GCA_964518685.1 uncultured Terrimonas sp. | reverse complement strand
CCCACCGTACCCCCTCCAAACAGGTTTTGGAACTCCGGACCAGCATAGGCATCGGTAACATTGACGGATTGATTTACCGACACTCCGATTCCCTTGCGCTGTTTACCCTTTTTAGTGGTAATTAAAATCACTCCGTTAACAGCGCGGGTACCATATAATGCGGCTGCAGCTGACCCTTTTAGAACAGATACACTTTCAAAATCCTCCATATTCAGATTCTTCAGGTCGTTTCCAAAATCCCTGCCATTGCCACTAAAAATATCATTATCCATTATAACTCCATCAATCACGAATATGGGCTGGTTGTTATTACCCAATGTTGAGTTACCGCGAATTACAATCTTGGAGTTGGACATTAAACCACCGGCGCCTCCCATATCAATTTGCACACCAGCTACCCTTCCCTGTAAAGCGTTGATCGGATTCACTTCATTGGTCTCTGCTAATTCTGCGCCCTTCACTTCTGTTACAGAAAACCCCAATTGACGCTTCTGCTTTGTAACGCCAAGCGCAGTAATAACTACGGCTTCACTTTCTTTAATAATGGGCTTAAGAGACACATTCAGAACCGTACGATTTCCTATTGCTTCTTCCGTAGTTTCATAACCCACAAATGAAAATGATAACAGGTTTTGAGTAGTCGTTAGCGATACACTAAAGTGACCCTGAGCATCAGTTGCAGTAAGGGTTGCTCCATCTTTTAGAGCAACAGATACGCCTTCCAGAGGCGCTCCACTTTCATCAGATACCGTCCCAGTAACGGTTTTCCTTTGTTGGGCAAAGGAGATAACACCTGAGCATACTATGAGCAGTATCAAAACCAGGCGCGTAGGATTTGCTTTCATTGCTTTTGCGTTTTAATTGACAATTTTTTGGTTTTTAGGTATCTTTCAGGCTGCTTCCTGAATCTTTATTTTTCGTGTTAATCCTAATTCGTATTTTTCCATTACTAATGCAGCGCCCCCAATGATCTGAGCTTCCTCTCCCAATGCAGAAGTAATAATGCTGGTATTGGCTGCGAGTTTGGGAATACAATGCTCGTTCAGCGCCTGCTGGATTGGCGCCTGCAGAATTTTGCCAAAAACGGCTCCCCGACCACTTAATATCACGAGTCCGGGATTCAACAAATGAATCAGAATTGCAATTCCCCGGCCAATATGGTATCCGGCTTCGGATAAAAGTTCTACAGCAAGCCGGTCTCCATTGGCTGCAGCTTCCATTACTACCCTTGCACCTTCCTGAGGGCTCATTTTTTCAAGTCCGGAACCTTTTAAAATAGAAATTCTCCCTTCTTGAAGTCCCTCAACAATTTTGTCTTTCACGGCAATTAGCGAGGCTTCTGTTTCTAAACATCCGCTCTTTCCGCAACTGCATAACTTTCCATTCTGAAATAATGGGATATGACTGAATTCTCCAGCGAATCCATCATCCCCTCTAAAAAGAGTATTGTTCAGTACCATCCCCAGTCCTATACCCCAGCCTACATTGATAACCATTACGTTTTTTCTGTTACGTGCAGCGCCAAACCGGAGTTCTGCTAAAGCAATAAGGCTTGAATCATTATCTATGAATACCGGAATACCGGTTCTGTTTTCAATAAATGCCGCCAAAGTACCCTGTCTGTTAACCAAAAAAGAATGATTAACTCCCTGCTCCGCATCAATAAAGCCGGGCATACTAACCCCAATTCCAACGATTTTGCTTTTTATGATCCTGGATTTATCCATTGCTTTATTAATGCCGTCAGCTATTACCATTAAGGCGTTTGGATTACTGACGATATTCAATTCAATATTCTCAACATTTCCAATATGATTGTTTTGCATATCCATAACTGCCACACGGGTAACATACTGGTCTATCGCAACCGAAACCGTATACATCATATCCGGTTTAAGCGAGTACATCTGGGGCCGCCTTCCTCCGCTTGAAGGTGCATGACCGGTTTCCACCACAAATCCATCTTTTACCAACTCATTCATAATCTTCGTGGTCAGAGACAGACTTTTTTCAATCCTTTCACTCACTTCAGTACAGGATAATAGCTTTGAAAAATATAAATGGTTGATTATCTTTTTTTTATATGACTGGGTTTTACTGGACATTTCTTCTATTCCTCGTTTACTCACTATAAATAATTGTTAAAGAAATGAAACTTTATTCAATAAAACAAAATGTTTTAATTTTTTTTTAAGATTTTAGAAACTAATTTCAAATATTTCAGAGCTTGAAGGTTTGTTTATGCAAAAAAGAGATATTTGCATTAAGTATCCTTATTCTTTTCTAATCTTATAAAGCATTTCATAAATATGATTCGGATTTATTTGCTATTGACAATCCTGACTGGTACTACTCAGTTGCAGGGACAGTCAAATCCAATCCATGACAGGACGACAAAAATGCAATGGTTTAAAGACGCCAAACTGGGTATTTTTATCCACTGGGGAATCTATTCTGTTGATGGCGTTGATGAAAGCTGGTCCTTTTATAACAATAAAATGCCTTATTCTGATTATATGAAACAGCTGAATGGGTTTACGGCAAAAAATTATGACCCTGAAGCCTGGGCTCAACTTATTAAAGAATCAGGAGCAAAATATGCAGTTATAACTACCAAACATCACGATGGCATTGCCCTTTGGGATACCAAAGCCAACAATATGAGTACCGCAAAACTTACTCCTGCCAGAAAAGACCTGATTACACCCTTCTTTAAGGCCCTGCGCAATAATGGAATTAAAACAGGCGCTTATTTTTCAATTCTTGACTGGAGTCATCAGGACTATCCGGGTTTTACAAAAGACAGCAGCCGATATCAGATCAAAGATGATCCGTCAAGATGGAAACGTTATCTCGAGTTTTATCAAATGCAGATCAATGAACTAAGTACCCGGTTTAATCCTGACCTGTTTTGGTTTGATGGCGATTGGGAACACAATGCAACGGAATGGCAGGCAGAAAAAGTAAGAAAAACGATCCTTGCTCATAATCCCAACGCCATTATTAACGGACGGCTTGCGGGGTATGGAGATTATGAAACTCCGGAACAGAATTTTCCCATTACCCGGCCTTCGCTCAATCCATGGGAATTATGTATGACCTCCAATAACAATTGGGGTTATCATCCGGATGATCTGGCTTATAAGACCCCATACGAACTTGTTACAATTTTTGCTGATGTAATTAGCAATGGCGGCAACCTGCTGTTTGATATAGGTCCGCGCGAAGATGGATGGATCCCGACCGAGCAGGTGCATTTATTGAAAGAATTGGGAAAATGGACCCGAAAACATACAGAAGCCATCTTCGGCACAGAGGCAGGCATGTCGCCCGGTCATTATTATGGGCCCAGCACCTTGTCGAAAGATAGTTCCACCCTTTACCTTTTTGTACCTGCGCTTGACAGGGGTAAGGTAGTAATCAGAGGACTGTATAACTCCATTAGAAGTATAAAGATTTTGGGAGCAGATCAGCAGCTTGACCATAAAATCGTGGGTAAAATATCATGGAGTCCTGTTCCCGGCTTAGTATATATAGAGGAACTGCCCGAAAACACCACCGACGAATACATGACTGTGCTGGAGGTTAAATTGGATGGGCCAATAAAGTTGTATAACGGTAAAGGCGGACTGACAGATTAACCCGCGATTATGCAATTGCTTAAAGAGTTACCATGAGCACATTTCTAACAGCATCATAATCCCGCATTTTAGTTCAAAAACTCTCTCTCAATTCAAAGCACGGGGCTCTTTCAGGATAGAAATACCCTTAGTGTGCCGGATAGTTTCCCAACCTCCTGAAATATGATGAAGGTTATTAAAACCCTGGCGTTTTAACAAAGACGCCGCAATAACTCCGCGGTAACCTTTCCCGCTATACAAGTATATATTATCTCTCTCTTCAAACCGGGCAATGTTAAGGGGATCCGCGAATTCTATCAGAGGAATATTTACAGCGCCTTCAACATATCCCTGAGCATACTCAGCCGGCAGGCGAACATCCACAACTACCAGATTCTTATCAAACCTGATATCCAAAGCAAGCTCACCGGAATCAATCTCAATAATCATGTCAATAGGTTTTCCAGCACTTTTCCATTTCTCAAAACCGCCCTCAAGAAAGCCCATCACATTATTAAAGCCCGCGCGCTCCAGCGCTTCCACGCAAATTTGCTCCATTCCGGGCGGAGTAATCAAACCAATCCTTTTATCAATACCTGTTAAGTTTAATGCCCATTCAACAAAATGACCTTGATGTCCGATAAATACAGCGCCAGGTACAAAACCATCCTTAAAATCACTCTCCTTTCTTGCATCAATCAAATAAAACGAATCGTCACTTTCCAGTAATTCACTTATCTGTGTTACGGACATACCATTCTTGTTCATATCTAACACATTTTCTGATAGAGGGTAGCAAAATAAAAACGGCTGATGCCCGATCCTCATCAACCGTTTTCAATAAATTTCCTGTGATTAAGCTAACAATTGTTCTACAAAATGATATATCTCAGCCAGCCGTTTATGATTGACCGAATAATAAATAAACTTCCCTTCGCGTGTGGTATTCACCATTCCCGCTCTTCGTAAAATAGCTAAATGCTGCGAGGCAACAGATTGCTCGAGCCGTAACTGCACATATAGTTCAGTTACTGTCATTTTTTGTTTTTCATCCAGCAACTGAATCATCTGTTGTCTTAACTTATGATTCAATGCTCTCAAAATCAGGGCTGCTTTTTTAATATTCAGAAAGTCTATCCGTAATTCGGAGTTACTTTCCTGCCCTGGACCGTTTAATACCATTGTATAAGGATTCGTAAGGCCTGTCATAGGAATAATAACTTTAAAATTTAACCATTAATATATCAATTGCAAAGATATGACTGAAAATATAAATAAAAAGAATCGTATTGTTAAAGACTGCAATTCAGAACAAATTTCTGTTATTGAGTGAAAATTCAGAATCTTTGATGCGCATGATAGCATTTCCTACCCACTGATAATCAGGCAATGAGAGATTCAATAAAGAATTTTGCGTATTAAGATAGCTGTTTCGGTTCAAAGAGTAAGCCGGTACTTTTCCTCCTCCATAACTGCGAAAGATAATATTTTATGGTTCCCCAGGCAGACCGATAATGAGTCGGCTTCACTCCATTTTATCATCGTTAAGTGAAATATCTCCGATGTTGTCTGCAATATCAATCCTGTTTTCGTTTATTTCCGTTTCAATTTGTTTTCGGGCCCCCATTTCCGGAAGCTCCTGTACTTTTCGCAACTGCCGTTCAATAGCCCTGCTGCGAACACCTGCCTGATCAATAGTATTGGTTGCTTCCTGCAATTTCCTTTTCGTCCTTTCCAATATGGTACCAAACTTACCAAATTCCGTTTTTACAACTCCTAACAGGTCCCACACCTCGCTGCTTCGCTTTTCAATAGCTAACGTTCGGAAGCCCATCTGTAAACTGCTCAGCAATGCGCTCAAAGTAGTGGGTCCGGTTACGGTTACTTTGTAATCTCTTTGAATTGCTTCAAATAAACCCGGCGTTCTTAACACCTCGGCATATAAACTTTCAAACGGCAAGAACATGATCCCATACTCTGTTGTGTTGGGCGGGTCAATATATTTTTCTTTGATATCTTTCGCACTTTTAATAATCGCGCTTTTGAATAACTTTTTCAATTCTCCGATCTTCTCAGGGTCTCCTTCGTCATAAGCATCTACCAACGCCTCGTAATCTTCCTTTGGAAATTTGGAGTCAATTGGCAACCAAAGGCTTTTATCCAAATTATTATTATTAGGCATTTTTATCGCGAACTCCACAATTGCCCCGCTGTTTGGTTTTGTCTTTACATTTTTCTCGTATTGCTCGTTTGTAAGCAGATCTTCCAAAATATTCGCAAGTTGATATTCCCCTAAAATACCTCTTGATTTTACATTTGTCATTACTTTTTTAATGTCACCAACGCTGCTGGCAAGAGTTTGCATTTCACCCAAGCCTTTATGAACCAAATCAAGCCGTTCGCTGATCAACCTGAAAGATTCGTTGAATCTTTTTTCTAAAGTGGCTTGCAATTTTTCGTCCACTGTATTCCTCATCTCCTCCAGTTTCTTACTATTGTCTTCCTGAAGCGATGAAAGTTTATTTTCAACAGTCTCCCGGATCCTTTCGAGCCTGGCTTCTGTTTCGGTTTTTATTTGCTCCTGTTTTAAAGCGAAGTCACTGAATTTTTGCCGTTGTAGCTCATTAAAGTCTTTCATATGGGTGGCGAATCTTTCTCCAAATGACTTAATGCCATCCGCTAACTCACTTCTGTTTTCTTTAGAATTATTTTGAATCTCCTTCCGGTTGTTTAAAAATTCTGCACGGATTAACGGGTCAATTCTGGACACATCCACATTGGTCTTTATCATCTCTTTTTTTAAGTCTTCAACGCTAATGTTGTGCCTTTTAAGAAATGACATGAGGATACTTACCACCAAAAGAAGAACCACAATTACTAAAAGTATTTCTGTAAACGTCATAAGTGCTTATTTTTAGTAAAGCATGAAAGTAATCCCGGATATAATCTTTTCTAAATAAAAAGGCGCGAGTGTTCTTGCGGAACACTTGCGCCAGGCAGTAGCCGATTCTATATTATCGTATCTTTTCTTTTACCAGGTCTTTTAATGCAGCAACCGCAATTCTTTCCTGCAACATGGTATCTCTGTACCGAACCGTAACGGTTTGATCGTCCTTCGTTTGATGATCCACAGTTACGCAAAACGGTGTGCCTATGGCATCCATTCGGCGATACCGTTTCCCTATGGTGTCTTTTTCCTCGTAAAAACAATAGAAATCCTCTCTGCAATCTTTCATAATTTCTCTGGCAATTTCCGGTAGTCCGTCTTTCTTAGTCAGAGGAAGGATAGCCATCTTCACCGGCGCCAACTTAGCCGGAATTCGCAAAACAGTGCGGCTGTCATCTGTTCCGTCTTCTTTGGCAAGGCTCTCTTCTTCATAGGCTTGGGACAGCACGGATAAAAACATCCGATCTAACCCAATAGAGGTTTCCACCACGTTGGGAACATAATTACCAAATGGCTTACCGGTAGCTCCATTGATATCGTTATCGTAATACTGTAATTTCTTTTTACTGTACAACTGGTGCTGACTAAGATCATAATCTCCGCGACTGTGTATTCCTTCCACTTCCTTAAAACCTATGGGAAATTCAAACTCTATATCGCAGGCTTCTTTGGCATAATGCGCTAATTTTACATGATCATGAAACCGGTATTTTTCTGCCGGCATGCCTAAACTTAAGTGCCATTGTAATCTGGCTTCTTTCCAATACTTATACCATTCCCCTTCTGTGCCGGGACGAACAAAAAACTGCATTTCCATTTGTTCAAACTCCCGCATCCGAAAGATAAACTGGCGAGCTACAATTTCATTGCGGAAGGCCTTTCCGGTTTGGGCAATGCCAAACGGAACCTTCATTCGCGCTGTTTTCTGCACATTTAAAAAATTCACAAAAATCCCCTGCGCTGTTTCAGGGCGTAAATAAACGATATTATCTTCCTCATTTTCAGAAGCTACGGCGCCAAATTCGGTTTTGAACATCAGATTAAACTGACGAATATCAGTCCAGTTTGCAGTTCCACTGATAAAGCATTTTATCCGGTTATCCTCAATTAATTTCTTCAACCCTGCAAAATCATCGGTAGCCAGCAACTTATCCATAGCCTCCAGCAAAGCGCTTCCTTCCTGTTGTGGCAGGGTTTCAGCAAAGGCTTCAATCAGGTGATCTACCCGGTATCTTTTCTTGCTGTCCCTGTTATCTATCATCGGGTCACTGAAATTATCCACATGTCCCGATGCCTTCCAGGTAGTGGGGTGCATAAATATGGCGGCATCTACCCCTACAATATTTTCATGCAACTGGGTCATACTTTTCCACCAATAATCCCGGATATTTTTTTTGAGTTCAACTCCCCAGGGACCGTAATCATAAACTGCACTTAATCCGTCGTAAATCTCACTGCTGGGAAATACAAAGCCATATTCCTTAGCATGGGCAATAATCGCCTGAAATTTGTTATTATCGTTGGTTGCCATAAGGGCGCAAAGATAAGCGATAAGATGAATTATTAATTGACCGGCTATGCTTAGGTAATTTACCTCCGTTCAATAGGTATGCATGCTTTATCCAGCTTTGAAATTAAACTTTACGTGATTTTTTATATCCATTCTTTAGAAGCCATTGCAATGCTCTTTCTCTCTGATCTCCCTGAATTATGACTTCCCCATCTTTTGCTGAACCTCCTGTGCCACAGAGGGTCCGGAGTTTTTTTCCCAAAGCTTCCAGATCTGAATGACTGCCTTCAAACCCCGTAATAAGAGTTACGGACTTACCTGCGCGATGCCGGGTATCCAATGATATCTTTAAAGGTTGAAGAGAAGGTGCCGGGGTAATTATATCCTGGTTTTCCTCTTCGAAAGAAAAATCAGGATCTGTGCTATACACATATCCGTTTGTATTGGGTTTATTTTTTTTTGACATCAGGAGAATGCTTTTACACCAAAACAGCTTTTAAACTCAAATCAGCGCTAACGGCATGATGAATAACAGCACCCACACTGATAAAGTCAACACCTGTACGGGCATATGCTACAATATTGTCCAGATTAATACCACCACTGGCCTCCGTTTCCAATCTCCCGTCAATGATCTCCAACGCTTTTACAATTTGAGAAGGCGTAAAATTATCCAACATAATCCGGTCGGCCTTACCAAAATTCACAACCCGTTTCACGTCATCCAGACTCCTCGTTTCAATTTCAATTTTCAACCCCGGCTTTTGCGTCTGTACATAATCATACGCCTTTTGGAGCGCCTTTTCTATACCGCCGCTATAGTCAATATGATTGTCTTTCAGCATAATCATATCATAAAGTCCCATCCGATGATTATATCCTCCTCCGATACGAACCGCTTCTTTTTCGAGCAAACGAAAATTGGGAGTTGTTTTCCTGGTATCTAACAGCCGGGTATGAAAGCCTTTAAGCTGGTCAGCATATCTTCGGGTGAGCATAGCAATACCGCTCATGCGTTGCATACAATTCAGCACCAGTCGCTCACATTGCAAAATAGTGTGTACCCTGCCTTCTACCTCAAAAGCAATTTCATTTGCCTGCATCGCCTCCCCATCGTCTTTAAATGACGTAAAGGAGATATCCGGTTCCACCTGTTTGAATATCTTTTCGGCCACGCTTACACCGGCGAGTATCCCCTCTTCCTTAATTTTCAGGAGCGCCCGGCCCCTCGCATCCGGGGAAATGCAGCTTTTTGTGGAATGGTCTCCATCGCCAATATCTTCCTGTAAGGCCTGCTGAATAAGAAGAGAAAGCCTTTGTTCATATGTTGCCATAGAGCAAATCTAAAGGAAATTACGAATACTGCTTTTGATGCATTAATGATAATGGCAGCCCTTGGTATGGCACTGCCCGGCTTTACGGCAAAGGGAAAAATTAAGGAAATGGGCAATCACAATCAATAATACTGCCGGAATCAACAATAAGATGTGGTAATCATGAAAAAGTTCCTTCAACAGTAAAAAAGACATACCCATACTAAATATAAGAACCGGCAGAGTTTTATGATGATGGTTTTTATATCCATGGTATAAAGCAAACATACCAACCCCAAATGCCAGTCCAATCATCCCAAATTCAAAAAAATAGTTGTTTATGATATTGATCCCGAAAACGGGCAGGCTCGTAAGCAATAATGGCAGGATAGCACAATGAATGGCGCAGGCTAATGACGTGCCAATACCAAGCGCATCAAAATTGATTCGAAACATAGATTCAAATAAAATGAAAGCAAAATTAGGGAATTATTGCAACTTTGTTGCAATAATTATTTTCAGATTAGAGGAGTTGACTGGGAATAGAAAGCGCGGACAGGGATAGTTAATTGATTCGTACCTTTGCAAACGGTAAATGTAGATTATATGAAGAAAAAAACCGGCTTATTTCTTATTTTTTTCACTTTGTTGTTTACTGGTTTTTATATTTTTCTAAGTCGCACCATTGATTCATCCAGGTCTCTGCTGCCTGTTTTGAATAATGTACGACCATTTTCATTTGAGCGGCAGGATGGGAAAGAAATTACAGAAGAGGATGTTGCCGGCAAAGTTTACACGGCCGAGTTTTTTTATTCTACCTGCGAGGGAATTTGTCCCAAAATGAATAGAAACATGAAGCAGGTTTTTGAGACCTTTAAAGATAATAGTGATTTTTTAATCTTATCGCATACTGTAGATCCGGATACAGACAGTATTGGAAGATTGAAAGTTTACGCAGACTCCTTAGGGGCAGATACAAAGAGTTGGTGGTTCTTAACAGGTACCAAGGAAGGTCTATACAAAACAGCAAGAGAAAGCTATATCTTAGACGACCCTAACAACAATGCAGGCAATGTGGAAGAACAATTTATGCACACACAGTTCTTTGCTTTGGTTGACAGGCAGGGCCGGGTAAGAGGGATATATGATGGCTTAAAGAAAGATGAAATTCAGAAGATGATTAATGATATAAAAGAGCTATTAGAAGAAAAACCTCAACAACCGGCTTAATAGCCGTTATCTGAATATAAAATGATTTTTATGTAAACTTTGTCAGCTATGGAACCACAGGTTGAAGACTTGTTAAGAAAAAACCAGTTGAGTATTACGGACAGCAGACGGAAGATTCTGGAACTTTTTTTGGGAAGTGACAGCGCCCTGGCTCATCATGATATAGAATCGGGAACTGATGAGAAATACGACAGGGTAACCATTTATCGTACCCTGCAAACCTTTATGGATAAAGGCATCATTCACACCATTCCCTCATCTGACAATTCCGTTAAATACGCTTTGTGTAAAGACCAGTGCGCAGAAGGGCATCATCATGATGATCACGTACATTTTATCTGCATGCGCTGC
The DNA here is from genome assembly GCA_964518685.1 of uncultured Terrimonas sp. Lineage (GTDB taxonomy): Bacteria > Bacteroidota > Bacteroidia > Chitinophagales > Chitinophagaceae > Agriterribacter. The sequence continues at coordinate 9,578 of CAZFGP010000074.1, read as the reverse complement.
GGTACCACTACTTGCCTTGAGGAGGTGCATATACCGGCTATCCATCTGCCGGAAGGATATAAAACCCGGCAAACGGAAGTGGTGATAAGTGGTCTATGCAAGACCTGCAGTTGAAAATGAAAATAGCAAGATGCAAAACCCTAATCTAAATAGCGAAAATGCAGCACTTAGTTCAGTAGAACGTGAATTTGAAAACAATATCCGTCCTAATGAAATTTCGGAATTCAGCGGACAGGATAAGGTAATAGAAAATATAAAAATCTTTATAAAGGCGGCTAAAATTCGAGGGGAGGCGCTCGATCACATTCTCTTTCATGGTCCTCCGGGGTTAGGCAAAACAACACTCAGCCGCATTGTTGCAAATGAGTTAGGGGTGCACATCAAAGAAACCTCCGGACCCGTAATTGAAAAACCGGCAGATTTAGCTGGATTGTTAACTAATTTGCAACCCAATGATGTACTTTTTATTGACGAAATCCATCGCCTGAGCACCATAGTTGAAGAATATTTGTATTCGGCAATGGAGGATTACCGTATTGATATCCTGATAGATACCGGGCCTAATGCCCGCAGCATACAAATTAATCTTAACCCTTTTACACTAATTGGCGCTACTACCAGAAGCGGGTTATTAACGGCACCATTACTCTCCCGTTTCGCAATTAAATCAAGATTAGAGTATTATGATACTGCTGTATTAAAAAAGATTATTTGCCGTGCAGCGGGCATACTTAAAGTTACCATCTCCAATGAGGCAGCCATAGAGATCGCCGGCAGAAGCAGGGGTACTCCCCGCATAGCCAACGGATTGCTGCGCAGGGTGAGAGATTTTGCTCAGGTACTCAATGACGGGATTATTGATGAAGGTATTACCCAACATGCTCTGAAAGCCCTGAACGTGGACACTTATGGTCTGGATGAAATGGATAACAGGATTCTCACCACTATAATAGAAAAGTTTAAAGGCGGACCGGTGGGCATCACCACCATAGCTACTGCCGTGGGTGAAGAGCAGGGTACACTTGAAGAAGTTTATGAGCCTTTCTTAATACAACAAGGATTTTTAATGCGAACCTCAAGAGGCAGAGAAGCAACGTCTAAGGCATATGAGCATTTAGGAAAAGCATTTACCGGAAAAAATCTATTATTCTAAGTCCACTCAAACCCAATTAGCGAATCAGCAGGTTGTAAATGGTACGACATTTGCAGAAAAAATAGAACCTCTTGCAACCTTTTTTTAAAATAGCCGTCATTTGTATATCCAACATGATAAAAACATGAGGATGATAAGGATTGATTGACACCAACATCTCTTGAATCAATTCAACCCGTGCAAAGCTGCGGCGCTTCAATTTGTTTGGAGCGCTTTTTTTATCTTAGAAACCAGGCTGCCGCCCACTGAGTTAAAAATCCTGTAGCTAGTCCTGCAACAATATCTCCAATTTTATGATCTGATATCATGAGACGGGAACTGCTAACTATCCCTGCAATTAAAATTGAAAGTGCAAGATAAAAGCCAGCAATTCCGGAAGAGGTAAATAATATCCAGGTAAACAATCCTGTTAACCCGCCAACACCTGTAGCATGCAAACTGATTTTGAAAAATATATTAGCAATAAAATTAACAATTACAGCAAGGAAAATCCCCAGACACATTTGCACAACAACCAGGGGAATTTCCGACTTATTCTTAAAAACATAAAAAGTCCAGAAGAAAAATATCATACTGATAGAAAGCGGTATGATTCGTTCCTTTTGTGTTCTGAGATAAATAGAACTTACAAATCCCAGCCCCTTGCATAACAATACTGAAACCAGAGGAAATATTACCGCATTAATGATATAAATAATGAGTATTTGCGTCTTGTTATGCGGAGTCATTCCCAGAAAATAATCCGGATCTATATAAAGGAGATAAACCATTATATACAACCCGATAAACAAAGGATGAAAGATCCAGGAAAGAAACCTGGCTGCAAAATATATTATGGGCTGTACCGGAAAAGACTCAGAAACAGTAGAGTTGTTCATAATTGTTTTCTTAATCGTGCAACAGGAATATTCAACTGTTCCCGGTATTTAGCAACAGTTCTTCGTGCAATATTATAGCCTTTCAGCTGCAATGACTCCGTGAGTTTTTCGTCACTAAGGGGTTTTTTCTTACTTTCCGCCAGCACCATATCACTCAGTATTTTCTTCACTTCACGGGTAGACACCTCTTCACCACTATCGGTGCTGAGCGACTCACTGAAAAAAAACTTGAGCCGGTAGGTACCAAACTCAGTCTGAACAAATTTACTGTTAGCCACCCTGCTTACCGTGGAAATATCCAATCCTGTAAGTTCCGCAATGTCCTTCAGGATCATCGGCTTTAGGGTTGTTTCATCTCCTGTAAGAAAAAAATCATATTGGTAATCCATGATAGCCTGCATGGTTACCAACAAAGTATTTTGCCTTTGTTTTATAGCATCAATAAACCATTTTGCAGCATCTATTTTCTGTTTTATAAAAATCACAGCCTCCTTTTGGCGTTTATCTTTTTTGCTTCCACGATCATACTCCTTGAGCATGTCCCGATAGCCCTCGCTAATTCGCAGGTCGGGCGCATTTCTGGAGTTAAGGGTAAGCTCCAGTTTATTATTATTATTGTTGTGAATAAAAAAATCCGGGATAATATAACTTTCCACCTTATTGGTTTCACCAATATTGCCACCCGGCTTTGGGTTAAGCCGAATAATCTGACTGATAGCGGTTTTCAAATCTTCATCGGTCAGATTTAGTCCCCTTTGAATTTTTTCGTAATGCTTCTTGGTAAACTCATCAAAGTATTCTGACAGTATTCTTATGGTCATATCCACGTCTCCTCCCTCTTCTCTTTTCCTTTCCAATTGAAGAAGCAGGCACTCTTTTAAATCTCTGGCACAAACACCCGGTGGGTCAAATTTTTGAATTTCCTTTACCAGCGCCTCTATCTCACCCGGGGTGGCAGAAATGTTTTGACGGAAGGCTAAATCATCACCAATAGATGAAATATCTCTCCTCAAATAACCATCGTCATCAATACTCCCCACAATTTGTTCGGCTATTTTCTTTTGTTTTTCATCTACCTTAAGCATCCTCAACTGCTCCTGCAGATATTCATGAAAAGTTTTTTCTATCCTAAAGGGGACTGTTTGCTTCTCATCTAGTTCCGGATAATTATCATCTTTCAGTCTATAGTCCGCAATTTCATCATCATCATTGCTGATGTAGTCGCTAATGTCTATATTTTCATATTCATCTTCGCTGCCTTCTGATTCATAATCTTCTTCCAAATCCTGATCAAATTCATCCGCTTCGTCTTCATTTTTGAGATCATATTCCTCCTCGCCGGCCTCTAACGCGGGATTATCTTCAATTTCTTCCTTAATTCGTTCTTCAAGATTGGCTGTAGGCACCTGTAGCAATTTCATTAACTGAATTTGCTGGGGAGAAAGCCTTTGTAATAATTTTTGTTGTAAACGCTGACTCAGAGCCATGTTGAACCGGAATAATTTAAAATATGCTCGATTTTCTGACAAACTAAGGGCGCGGCCCCCACAAAAACCAGGCCGTAAATTTAAGCACTATCTGAATCTTCGGCTGTCCTTAATTGATATTTTATTGACACGTTAACAATTTCTCTTCAAACAACAAACCCGGTTTCAAATGAAATCGTTCTCATTGGTACTAAATTCAATCCTATTTCGTTGTATTTCCAGTACACATGAATAACTCTGTTCGAAAAAACAGATTTATCGTACTTAACAACATTGGGTATCAGATTTATTATTTCTTTACGGGTTGGTATGCAATTTGAGTATGTACAATCCGGAATTTTAAAAATCCAATTGCTATGATTGTGAAACCGTTAGCTAACCTTTCTGTATTGTTGGTAGAAGATAATGAGATGAATACGTTGTTAGCATCTGCTATTATCCAGAATACCAGGGCAAAAGTAACCCAGGTGGATAACGGGATTGAAGCAATTCGTCATTTACAAAATCACACATTTGATCTTATTCTGATGGATCTGCACCTGCCGGTAATGGACGGATTTGCTACTACACGATATATCAGGAAACATATTTCCAAAACTATCCCCATTATTGCCGTTACGGCAAATGTGGTGAACGGGGAAGAACAAAAATGTTTGGAATCAGGAATGAATGGTTTTTTGCCGAAACCATATACAGAGAATGAGCTGTTAGATACAATCGCAGATTGTATCCCTTTTGAAAACGGAGTAGCTCAAAAATGTTCTTCGGCATCTTCTACCGGCGGTTTTTCATCAAAACTATACGATCTGTCTTTTCTAAAGGAGGTAAGTAAGGGAAACCACGATCTGCTGGAACAAATGATTCAGGTATTTATTGAACAGGCACCAGTAGCTGTAAAACAACTAAGATCTGCTTATTATTGTCACGACTTCAGTGAACTTTTTCTTATAGCCCATCGTATGAAGCCCGATATTGATAATCTGGACATTATATCCTTAAAAGAGGATATCAGGAAGATTGAAAGTATGGCCAAACAGAAGCAAAACGGAGAACATCTTGAATCTCTTATTCTGAATTTAGGAAATACCATTAATCAGGTAGTACAGGAGCTGCAGATGAAAGCCTTATCTTAAAAAACATCATCTATCCTGACTTACTGATGCTGGTCATAATAATTCATACGAATACTATTTCTTAAGAAGCTTATTTCTTTTTCGGTGAGCGGAGGAGTACCAATTGTATCTGTAACTTCTTTCAATTGCTCCTTAGTCCTTATGCCGGTGATCGCCGAAATAATTCCACTTTGCACAAGTGAAAAACGAATTGCCGATTGTGCCGGACTTCGCAATATGCCAGATATTTTTTGTATGGAAGAAGCAGCCCGAGTCACTTCCTCCGCAGAATAATTTAAATAGGGTTTCGCAGGTTTGTTTACTAGCAATCCACCTGCCAGGGTTCCTCTGGCCAGCACCCCAATATTTTGTTCCTGCAACAGAGGCAAACAGGCTTCTTCGGCGCGACGATCCAAAAGACTATATTGCATCATAACACTTTGGATATGAGAACGTTTAACATATTCACGGATCACATTGGGGCGGATGGATGATATTCCGTAATATCGGATCTTACCGTTAGCCTGAAGCTGCTCAAAGGTTTCAATAACTTCATCAATGGGATCGTTAATCGTACCTCCGTGCAACTGGTATAAATCAATATGATCGGTTCTCAATCTTTTCAGACTCTGTTCCACTGCCCCTAAAATATAGCCCCTGCCAGGATTCCAATCCCATCCGCTTCCGTTTGGACGCCACTGATTGCCCACCTTGGTAGCTACCACTACCTGATTTCTTTTCACCCTAAGCGCTTTACCAACGGTATCTTCATTCTGCCCTTTTTGATACATATCCGCGGTGTCAAAATAATTGATTCCCTCATCAATAGCCTGATGTATCAACCGTTCATTATACCCATCGTCATTCCCCAAAGACATACAGCCAAAACCGATTTCACTTATGATCAATTTCGTCTTTCCTAAAAGTTGATAGTTCATGATTACTCATTTGTATGTAAAGTTCCGAATCCTTTGCCGGAATATACGGTTTGTTTTTACCTTTACTGCTATGCAAATTGAGCAACTTTATCAATTATACCTCCGGCACCCTTCTATACAGACAGATACAAGAAAGCTGAAGGAGGGAGATATCTATTTTGCGTTAAAAGGACCTAACTTCAATGGAAATTCTTTTGCCGGGCAGGCACTCGAAAATGGGGCTGCTTTTGCAATTGTAGATGAATCATTACCCATAAACGACGGCAGGATAATACACACAGACAACGTATTAACTACTCTTCAACAACTTGCTGCTTACCACCGCAACCAGTTTAAGATTCCTTTTATCGCTATCACCGGCAGCAACGGCAAAACCACTACCAAGGAATTATTGCACGCTGTCCTTTCTACTACCCGCATTACCTATGCCACCAAAGGCAATCTGAACAATCATATTGGCATTCCAATGACTTTACTTAGCATTCGACCTGATGCTGAGATAGCCATTATCGAAATGGGCGCCAATCATTTGAAAGAAATTGAAGGCTACTGTGTTTATACTGCACCTACACACGGACTGATAACCAATTGCGGCAAAGCTCACCTGGAGGGCTTTGGCAGCATAGAAGGAGTAAGAAAAGGTAAGGGTGAATTGTATGAATACCTGAAACTTCATGAAGGGACTGCCTTTGTGATGTGGGATTACGATTACCTGAGAACCATGAGCAGAGGAATCCCTCATCTCCGAACTTACGGCACTTCAGATTCGGACGTAACGGGTAAGGTAAACAAATCCGATCCTTTTTTAGAAGTAGCCTGGAATAGAGACAACCGAAAAATAATCTTTCAAACCCAATTGGTAGGAGATTACAACTTGCCCAATGTGTTGGCAGCTATAGCTGTTGGTGAATATTTTGAAATACCTGAAGAAAAAATACAGGACGCCATTACCTCCTATATGCCTTCCAACAGCCGTTCACAACTCTTAGAAAAAGGTTCCTCTAAAATTATCCTGGATGCTTACAATGCTAATCCAAGCAGCATGAAAGCTGCAATCTTAAACTTTGCCGCTACAAAATATCCAAAAAAGATACTGGTACTGGGAGCCATGATGGAATTGGGACAGGATAGTAAATTAGAGCATCAGAACCTTATAAATCTGATACGACAATATACCTGGAAAGAAGTAATACTGGTAGGTGGCGATTTTGAAAAAGTCCATCATCCGTTTAGATATTTCAAGAATTCGGAAGATGCGGGTGAATGGCTAAAACAGCGCCAGGAGCCGTATTGTGTTTATCTCATAAAGGGCTCCCGTGCAACGAAAATGGAGGTTATATCAGAACAACTATAGTTTATCTGCTAATCAGATAATTACTGATTTTTTGATTAGTAGCTATTTATAATCGAAAAAGAGAAGAAAGCATTTCTCAAAAACAGCAAATGAACACAAAAGAAAGGAAACCAGGATATTTATTCTCAACATTAGACAACCGGTGTCCACGGTGCCGGAGAGGGAAACTTTTTGTCAGCAACAATCCTTATAGATTAAAAACTGCACTAAAAATGCACCGGGTTTGTCCCGTATGCAAACAACCAACCGATATTGAAGTGGGTTTTTATTATGGTACGGCCTATGTTAGTTATGCGATTACAGTTGCTTTTAGTGTTTTTACTTTTATAGTATGGTGGTTGCTAATTGGCGTTTCCGTACAACCAGGCGATTTTCGATGGTTTTGGTGGGGAATTACAAACGCTGTTTTACTAATTGTATTGCAACCGGTATTTATGCGACTTTCACGGAGCCTATGGATTTCCTGGTTTGTTAAATACGATCCCAACTGGAAAACGAACGAGATTCCGGCTAAATCTATCGAACGAATCGTACCCGAACAAATGAATAATTGGTAGACAATTGTAGTTTAGGTTAAGATTACATACCATCTGCAACCAAATCAGGTTTTGCCGGCAATTGAAAATATCAGATTGCCGGATAATTATTATTCAAGTTAAAAATCAAATCCATTTAATCTCTACTTCCTGACAGTCATTTCTTATATTAGCAACTTACAACGATTGTGCGACGGAAATGAAGGATCATAAATTTCCAATCTGTTATTGCGTATGACATTTCTTATCATCGGCGGATGTATTCTTCTGCTTGTATTACTGATTACCTGGGGTAAAACCAATGCATTCCTCGCATTTCTTATTGTTTCCCTGATAGCCGGAGCCCTACTGGGTATTCCTCTGAATCGTTTAGCCGGTGCAGTAGAAAGGGGAATGGGAGATACCTTAGGCGGTTTGGCAGCCATAATTATGATGGGAGCTATGCTGGGTAAACTGGTGGCAGAAAGCGGCGCTGCCCAACAGATCGCCTCATCTTTAATGAAGATTTTTGGCGTAAAATATATACAATGGGCTTTAATGATTACGGGTTTTGTGATTGGCATTCCGCTGTTTTATAGTGTGGGTTTTGTATTGATGGTACCTCTTATTTTTTCTGTTGCCTATCAGTACAAACTACCTGCTGTATATATTGGACTTCCCATGCTGGCTTCTTTGTCTGTTACCCATGGCTACCTCCCTCCTCATCCGGCTCCCGCCGCTCTGGTAACTCAGTTTCATGCCAATATGGGTCTAACACTTATATATGGACTTATTGTGGCCATCCCGGCAATCATCGTGGCCGGCCCTATCTATTCCAAAACCTTAAAAAAAATAGTATCGGTACCACTGCAAACCTTTAAACCGGTGGTATTACCGGAAGAGCAGTTGCCGGGGCTTACCAACAGTTTTCTATCTTCACTGTTACCTGTGGTCTTATTGATCGCCACCACTGTTGTGCCTTTTATGTTTCCCAATTCTGAAATCCTGATCAACTTTTCTTCCTTTTTTGGAAACGCAATGGTAGTGATGTTAATTGCCTTGATTGTAGCCACTTTTTCCTTAGGTATTGCTACGGGCATGCCTATGAAAAAAATAATGGCCGTATATGAAAGCGCGGTAAAAGACGTGGCTATGATTTTATTGATAATTGCAGGAGCTGGCTCATTCAAAGAAGTACTGACAGAGAGTGGCGTAAGCGACAGCATTGCTCAGGCACTGCATCAGTGGCCAATTCACCCCCTGGTTCTGGCCTGGATTATTGCAGCGCTGATACGAGTTTGTATTGGATCGGCAACTGTAGCTGGTCTTACTACTGCGGGGATTGTAACATCCCTGGTGGCAGAAGGAAACGTTGATCCCAATCTAATGGTCTTGTCCATTGGAGCAGGCAGTCTCATGTTTTCACATGTCAATGATGGCGGATTTTGGTTATTTAAGGAGTTTTTTAATCTGAGTGTAAAAGACACCATCCGATCGTGGTCTTTGATGGAAACCATTGTAGCCATTGTTGGGCTCGGGGGAGTAATGCTGCTCAGTTTACTCATTTAAGTGGACGTGTTGGATTTATTGTTGCTCCTGATGACCCCTTTGCCTTTTTTAAAACTGCTTCCCCGAAAATAAGCCACCTGTTCACCACGTTGGTTAGTGACCGTTACAATATACAATCCCATACTTTTCCCATCATGCAACTCCCTGGCTTCCGCCGTCAGGATATCCCACAATAAGGCTGATTTAACGAAGGTGATGGCAGCATCCCAGGCTAAGGAAAACTCATTTTTGCTGTTGCTGGCAATGCCAAATGCGCTGTCGGCAAGAGAAAATAATATGCCGCCATGTACTACGCCTGCACCATTCAACATTTCGTCCCTTACCTCCAACTGAATTTTACTGTACCCTTCAGCAGCCTCTATCAAGCGGATATTCATCCAGCGAATGAAATTGTCTCTGTTTATGATTTCCAATGCAATAGAATCAGGGAGATATCTTGAATCTTTCATGATTTTAATATTGAGTTGAAAGGTAAAGAATAAAATATAATTTCGAATGGAAGAGGATTGCACGCCTGGGCGCAAAGATGCAAAGAGAGAATGAACAACTCAGAGTGAACGATAACACTACCT
>CAZFGP010000073.1:0-20838 GCA_964518685.1 uncultured Terrimonas sp. | reverse complement strand
TGCATCATTGGCAAAAGCCACAATGGTTTTCGCGAGTTCAGCGTTGGCAGGTAGTCTCTCCTTGAACTCCAGCCTTCGGCCTTCCGGTTGATGTATCAATTCAGAAATCTTCATTCAATTCATAATTCATAATTCATAATCCCTCACACCCCATCACTCTTCACTAACTCCACCAGGTACTTTGCATACAGCGCCGGCCCGGCCCAATGCTGCAGATGGTCTATGTGTTCGGTAGTGGTCAGGTACCTGAGTAATTCTATAATCGTTTGCCGATGGTTCCAATAATCCTGCACTTCATTTTTGAGCCATGCCCTGCCTGCCTGCCCGTTTTGTTCTTTTTCACTTTGCGCAATGGCCATCAATACCTGCCGCAGTAAAGTGCTTCCAAAATCATCGCTGCCACCCAGGCCGCGGTTGCCAAATTCGGCAGGGGTTTTAAACCTTACCTGGTTGGCTTTGGTACTCGCCAGCATTGCTTTAAAATCTTTTACCCCAAAACCTCTCGCCATTTCCTGGTAAGCGCCCAATTGATATACGTTGCTTTTTTCCAACTCCATTCCCTTGATAAAAAACCGTTCTTCCGGCGACAGGTTTTTCCAGATAAAACTATCAAAGGCCTGCGGAATCAGGTAATCATAAGCGGTGCGAATGGCATTTTCTATGATGGCTTCCACCGGATTTTTATTTTTAACGTCTTTGGGTTTGCTCAACTCATATTCCACATTGATGTCGCCGATTCTTCGGTATCCGGTGAGTACTTTGAGGGTAGCGGCATAAGCGGCCAGCAGGTAATCGGCATCGCTGAAGTTGGGGTCTTCCTTATCTTCCAAGGCCTGCATACTGTCTATTTGTTGCTTTACTTCTTCTTGTATCTCAAAGGTGATTTCATCGGTAAAGGCGGTAGCGTCGCCGGTAAGCTTGCGCAATACCAGCAGTACGGTCCCTTTTACATAATTGCCTTCTTTGAGCCCGCCGCTTTCTGTTTCGGTGGCAATGTTCCAGGCAGCGGTTACGTGCAGGCCGGCGCTCCAGAGTATGAGGGTGAGGTCGGCCCATACGGAAGGGTCCTGGTGGGTAAACATCACCACCTGCATCCCATTGTCCGGCGTATGCGCTGCCAGGTTGCGATAAATCTCAATCATGCTCTGATTGAAAGTTTCGCCCGTACCTTTTACGGCTAAAATTCTTTTGCTGTCGGAATACCACTCAGGGAAATTGGTTTCAATAAATTTTTTGTCCCAGGCTAAGAAAAATTCCGTCAGTTCATGATAATTGACAGCGTCTGCATAAGGTGGGTCGGTTATCCAATAATCGCATTTCTTGTCAATAATCCTTGCGTCATTAGTAATTATTTCGGACGTATAGTTGAAATTATGTCCATTAAGATTAATTAAATAGGATGACCAGCAAGCAGCTAATCCTCTTGTGGGGTAATTTATCATTGTATTCAGAGCTTGATTGTAAAAGGTATTATTACTTTTATCAAATTCCGAATTCCACCTAGTTAATTTTGAATTATAATCAGCTACGTTTCCTAATCCTAGCTTGTTGAAAGTAAGTTTGAGTTTCTCAGAAGTATGTGTTTCGGCGGTTTCTGAGAATAATCCACACATCAACAACTGCCTCGGATTAAACAATTGATGCCAATACTGCCAACCACGTTCCCTTCTTAACCTGGATGTTTCGCTTCCTTCCTCAATTTTTGAGGAGGGCAGATATCCTTTTTGTTGCCAATCGGTAAAGCGCTCTTTGAGCAGGTCAATCACCTTTTGCTCTCTTTGTAAGTCTTCTTTCGTGGGCGCTGTATAATGCACCGTGCCATAGGTAGCATCCGTAGCCGGGGCAGGTTTTTTCAAAAACTGTTCCCAGGTTTTCTTGTTATTTTTTTCAAGGTATTTGATAGCGTACAGCCGTTCCTGAAATACATCGTCGGGCCGGGGCAAAAATTCGTCGGCTTCCCATTTTCTCAATCCATAAACAGTATTGCCTTCCGCGTCTTTGTCGTCTCTTCTCAGTACGGCTATCGGTGTGGTTTGTCCGCAACCGGGATTGATGCAATGCAAATCGCCGCCCTTTACCGTTACTAATTTTTCCGATAAGGCTATTTGTTCGGCAGAGGCGTTTTGTACAATGTCAATATCAAAGTTTTTGTGCTCTTCATTGTACCTCGGTATGGCCACTGTTTTTGTTTTTTTGCTTACCCACCAGCCGGGCGCCATAGGTACCTTTATACCGCAATGAGGGCACACGGTTTCAGTGCAGTACAAATAATATTTCGCCATCCAGCCCTTTTTATTTTTTTCTATGCCCCAATCCTCTACCTGCTTAGCCACTTCGTCAAAAACCTTTTCCTGAAAGGCCTTCAGCTTATCCACTTCCTGCTGCGGCAAACTCAAAATATTCAATCCCGCCCAGGTGAGCAATCCGGCCAAAGGATTCAAATCGCTTGCATAACTTTTCAAGCCCATTCGTGCCGCTTCAAAGGGGATACTGCCTCCGCCTGCAAAGCAATCGCCCACGGTGGGGATGTGGCCAAATTTTTTTACCCCCAATTGTTGTATCAGTTCCGGTAAGGAATGAGCGGTAGTATTCAGGTGATGATTGATGGCGGCCCAGGTATTTTCATCTTCCAATTTTATTTCTTCGGGCCGCAGGCAATATTCCAGCCGGTTGTCATAGCTCAACCGGTCAAAGGCAAGTTTGGTGGCGGCTTCTTTTGCCTGTTTTGAGATTCCTTTTTTCCAGATGATATTCCCGCTGTTTTTTTTGATAGCCAGCTTTATCCGTTTTTCCTGGTTAATTTCTTCATCAGAAAATAAATCCACCGGCACTTCAAAATAAGTTTTCAATTCTTTCAGCGAAAGGTTTTCAATGACTACTTCATCCTTCATCGGCTTATTCTTTCGCTTCCATACGCCTTCATTGTCCATCATTAATATTTTCAGGAAAATGTCACGGTCTTTGATTGGGTCGTCTGTGGCAGGCATCAATAAACCCAATAGGGTGGCACGAACTAAAATCAGCGGCTTTCTGCCCCACCATTTTCCGAGGCCGGTGAGTGTCTGACTTTGCCCCGCTTTCCGCTCTTTGTAACTTTCTTTGGAGACCTTGCTCACGGGGAACTGTACTTCAATGAATGAGACCATTTTAATTACGAATTACGAATTATCAATTACGCCTGCCCGCCGTCGCCGGAATTACGAGACTTTAGGGTTATCTGAATTTTGCCTAAAATTTTGCAAAGTTCTTCTGCATCAGATAGCATGCTCTCTGATGCAGATTTTGAAAGATAATCTGTGGCTTGAAGCAGGCGAAGCCAATACATGGTTTCTCTTGCTTCTTTATATGCGATAGAAAGTTTTGAAAGAAAATCTTTGTTGGATTGGCCGCCAATGCTTTCCTCCACATTTGCCCCGATAGACGTAGCCGACCTTATAAATTGTTTTGACAAGATAAATTCTTTCTTTTCTTCCTGAAAATATTTAAACAGCTTTACAGCCCTGATTGCAAATGCAAATGATTTCGTTTGCACAATATTATTTTCCTTCATCGTAATTTTTCATTCGTAATTCGTAATTGATAATTCGTAATTCGCAATTGAATTCGTCATTTCTTATGGTAGTTTTCAACCTACTCGCTCACATATTGGTCAAAGAGATTGCGTTGCCGGTATTTATCGGTTACCGGGTTTTCTGTAAGTGCATAGCGTATTGCTGTGCGCCAACCGTATTTGGTATTGGCATCTCCGGTGCTTGCATTCGTCATGGTATAAAGCCACCAACGCTCTTCCGCTTTCAGCCCCTGCCAGTTTTTGATAGCTGTAGGTATCACTTTCAAATCACAATCTTCTATTGCCCAGCAAAGCAGAGTCATTTCCTTTCCAAACAACCGCTGCACGGGCGTTTGTCCCTGTTTCCAATTGCCGGCTTTTTGTCCGTATTCTTTAAGGCGCCGGTTAAATTCTGTGCGCAAAGCACCTTCAATTTCTTTCCATTTATTTTTGGAAAGTTCACATTTCAATCGGTCAAACCGCTGGTCAATCTTTTGTTCCGGCGGGTCAAAGAGGGAGAGTTCACCAGTAATGGCACCTTTGTTTTCTTCATCAGACCCCCATTCAAAGCGTTCGTATATCAGCACTTTTCCTGCGGCAGTTTTAGGAATGATTACCAGGAAGTGATGCTTCGCTTCCGTGGGGTCAAATCCAAAACCAATAGTATCTTTTCCTTTTGCCATATTTTTTTACTCAATTATGCTCGCCCGTAGCAGCGGAAGTTTCAGTATCAATTATAGTATCATTTTATTTACACCGTCGTTTACACCGTCAAAATATCCATAGAATACACTCTTATTCAGGTTTACCATCATCTTTAATTGTTATTATTTTTCCCCGAACCTTTCCCCAACTTTTCTCCGAACTTTTTTGGAGTTCTTTTTAGAACCTTCCAATGTCCGCCTTTAGTGGGGCCTATCCTTTCTATAATTCCCTGCTTCTTAAGCTTATTCAGTTGGTATTTTACTCCATCCTCAGTTATATTTCCCAATATTTCAGCTATCTCAGTTCGGCCAGCGTTAGGGTTCAAAATCAGTATCTCTATAATCCTTTCTCCGGTTTCTTGGGTAGTTTCTTGGGTAGTCTCTTGGGTAGTCTCTTGGGTAGTCTCTTGGGTAGTCTCTTCCGAACTGATTTCAGGACGCTGAAGAATAACTGTAAAGAAGCCATCCTTCCTGAATATCGGCTCCGAAAGTTTATATTCTTTCATTAATTCCTTAATACGTCCGATACCCGAACCAACCTGCTCTACCAAATGCATTCGTGCAAACAAGCCGAAGATTAAAGGATTGCGTGAATGGCTGCGTTTTCCAAATTCGGATTCGGGAATGGCGCTAACCAATCCGCCTGGATTGCTGATTTCCACTCTGTCGTCAAATAATTCAATATTGATAACCGCGCCTTTATCATAATAATCGCGGTGCGCAAGTGAATTGACTATTGTTTCTTTAAAAACCGTTTCCGGTATTTCCCAAATTTCTTTTCTCGGCCCGGCACCCTGTCCCTCAATATCGTAGCGGATGTTGAGTTTGCCCCTGAGCCATTGCATGGACTGCAGGTACTGATTAAACAGATTTCCACCGAATACTTTATCATCAATGATAAACCGCTTGTCAGTACCCTGAAAAGCGACACACCTTACAATAGCCCTGTCAAGAATCCTTTCAGGATTTTTTCCAAAAAATAGAACAGCGCCATTTTTGAAAGTTTGGTTGCTACTATACAATTTCAGATTGCTGAACAATTGCTCATCAGGTACTCCCACGCTAATGTGTGCATCAGCTTTAAAGACAGGAAGGAAATTCTTGTCTATCATTGCTTCAGCTAAAAAGTCGGGACAGGGTGCTTCGTCAAAATAAATTCTGCCTGACTGCTGAAAAAAATCGCGCATTTGTTCCGCCGTGGTGAGCTTTTGCGTATTAGGGCCTATGCGTACATAGATGGCACCTGATAAAACATAAGGCTTATTTGGCCCAGAAGGTACTTCAATAACTCCAATGGTTTTGTTATCTACCTCAATAAGAGAAAGCGAGCAGGGTAAATGAGGCGATATCTCATTGAGGCTGTCCTGAATAGCTGAGTGCTTCGTGTTATCAATATGTACTCCTTTGATTTCTTTGGAGTCATTGACGCCAATCAATAAAACACCGCCTGCTGCATTGGCAAATGCACAAACCTCTCCGGTAAGCTCTTTGACTTTAGAAGGCACAGAAATTTTAAATTCAACATTATAACCTTCTCCTGAAGCTACTAATAGTTTTATATCGTCGCCGGAAATCATTATTACAATCCATAATTTTTACTGAATAATTTCTTCCTGTTTTAACGAAGACAATTCCATTTGTTTTTCTGCCATCCAATCTTCAAATGCCTGCCCGGTCGGGAATATAATGCTACCTATCTGCAGGGAAGTCTCAAAACTTCCATCCAGGTTCAATGAGCTGCGCATGAAATTGATATGCGATTCTATTTGTTCTTTTGATAAAACCAGGTCATCTCCAAAAGTTACACTTGACCAAAATTCTTTTTCATTCAACTTAAAAGTAAAATTCAGATTGGTTCCTTTGAATTGTGCATGGTGTTTTTGCAGCAAAGTCAGTTCCTCAAAAGTTGATTTGTTGTTGCTTGTTTTGAACATCCCTCTCTTTTGATAAATCAGGGATTTTGATTTATCAATTTTCAATCCCTCCGGCCTGTTCCAGTTGATTGGTATTTCTAATCGTTCACTGTAAACACCTTTCTTTTCTGCAATTGCCAGTACAAATCTCGTATCCTTTGGAATCATGAAGTCGCCGGCATACACGGCTCCGTGGTCTTTAGGCTCAGAACCATCCGTTGTGTAAAGGATTTTGGCATCATTTGCCGAAGCTTCCAGTTTCATTTTCTTTTCATCACCGGCGTCATAAGTGTGATACCGCAGGTTTAATTTATTTATCCATTTGTACAGTTTGCCGGTATCATGTTGACCTTTGCTGTCTATGCACAAAAAGTAAACAATCATTTCGCTTGTTTTCCAATTTGTAAAATCGGTCACTTTGTCGGAAGCAGTTGTTGGCTCCTGGTCAAATTCGTAATGAACTACATCGCCAAATTTGGGAATGACCTTTAATGTTGCTTCACTGCTATTCTTATCGGCCCAGGTAGCCTGCACGGTAACAGAAGTTTCTTCCTTTGGTGGATTTTTTTGAATATAATTGCCGGCTTTAAACCATATTCCGCTTTTAAGGCAATAATCAATAAGTTCATCCAATGCCTTAGGATGGTGCCATTGCCAGGCGGGGTTTGTGGCAGCACGGCTCTTTAAATCTTCTTCCCGCATCTCATCTAAGGTGAACAAACGCTGCAGGCATTTTTCTTTAAAACTGTTTCCTTTTGGATCCTCTGTTGTAAACTTCTGCCTGTCGGTTAATACTTTTTTTATCTGGTCTTCTCCATTATAATTGTTTCCCTTAAAATCCATCATGAATTCTGCATCCACCAGTTTATCCTCTCCACGGAAGTGAAATGGATAATAGAGTTTTACAAAGGTTTCTCTTGCGGCAGAAAGAAATTGTTGCCCAATTTTTATTTCACGATCCACTGCCATTTCAAACTGTGTATTGTTTTCGGGAACTCTGTCTTCCCTCATTCGCTTAATAATGCGTTGGATGGCTTTAAATTCTTTAGCTCTCCTCAGAAGATTGTCCATTGTATTTCTGTCGCCTGTCAAAAACATGACTCTGTTTTTAAATTGAGCGGCATCATACATTTTCAAGAGGTCAGGAATAAGGCCGGAACCGGATATGTTTGGTTCAAATAAAACCAAAAGAATTTTATCTTCCTCTAATTTAATTTCATCAATTGGAGGAAATACCATCACCTTTTGATAACAGTCATTAATGACCGGTTTGAATTTCTCTTTGAGAAAATTCTGGATTTCAAGACGGGCACTTTCTTCATCATAACCATCTACCAGGCTGTTTAATTCAGCGATGAGATTCCGTACATTTTGAAAATGCAACCGGCCATCTTTATCGTTATGAACATACCATGCCTGTGAAAGAAATTCTTCAAACGCATTTCTATAGTTTGTGATGTCTTTTCCGGGCTCTGCCAGATAACCCACTAATTCATGTTGCGTAAGGCCTAATAGTGCATTAGGCACATCAGCCAGTGAAGCAACCAAAATTAGTTTAGCCACTTGTGAAATGAATTCAATTTTATACTGAGCGTCTATCGTTTCTGCAGTAGCGCGTCCTTCATTCGCTATATCTTTGCTGATGGCATTCCCCAGTGAAGGTTTGATTTGGGTAATGGTGGTGTTCATGGTTGAATCATTCAAATCAATATCAAAAGCATTGATAAGATAACGCTTATCTGATGTGCCGTCGGCCCAGAGTGATATCACAATCTTTCTCATCAGCCTGATCAGGTCGCGGGTCTGTTGAAAATTCTGATTTTCCCGGAAGCGCTCATACAATTCACGAATGGAAGGATGAAAAGGATATGATTCTTTTATACCTGTGAATATTTTATCCGGATTATAATTGGTAAAGCCAAGGTTTTTTGCTTCTTCTACTTTTGTTTTGTAGGCTATTGCAATTTCATTTATCTCGTCTTTTCCCGGCAGCTTTTCAAAAAGCTTTGTGCGCAAAATATCATAAATCTCATCTGATGAACTGCCCACCGGTTGTATATCCAATGCGAAACGACTCACCTCACCTTCAAGATTGGAAAAGGAAGATTGTAAGAGGCGTGTGCCGCTTTGATAGGTAGCTTTCAAATCGGATATAACTATCAGTACATTTTTTAAAGCCTCATTGTTCAAGGCATTGAAAAGATTGGCCAATGCGGTAGTAGTAACAATGGAAAGATCGCCGGAGCCTACAGTTATCGTTTTAGCATTTTCAAGGTAGGGCGGAAGTTCATCCAACAAAATTAATTTAGCCGAGCCTTTAAGCATATTAATCCATTCACTTTGGCCAGGCGCTCTTAACCCGCCTTCCCATAATGATTTGAACTCGGACGCTTTACCTAACTGCTTTGCCAGTTCGCCCCACAATCCATTTGGCGCATTACTTTCTCTACCCGAAAACGCCAGTACTTCAACCTTTCCCAGATTGTCATCATTATATTTTTCTCCGATAACCTGCTTTCTGAACTCGGGGTGCTTTGCCAGCAATCCCAGCGAAATCATGTTATGCGTTTTACCGCCACCCATGCTCTGGGTTAATTTAATAAGCTGTTGTTGGCTTTTCCCTTTAAACCGCTCAAAGGCAGTTTTGAAGAGAACGGCCATACCCTGTGTTTTATAATTCGTTTCAAAAAATAAAGCCGGGTCAATACGGTCTTGCAGCATATCGGTGATGTCCAATACATCCGTATCTTTTTCAAAATTTCTGGGTGAGCAGAGTTTTTTTAGTGATTCCATTATTATTGTTTATTCCCAAATTAAGAACGATCTATCTTTTTCGGTCAATCAATCTCCGATCAACTATTCTTCACAGTAAGAACGTTTATAACTAAATTTTTTGAAATTTAATTATTTGTATGCTCTCAGCGCCTTCACCAGCATCTTCGCTATGATCGCATTTCCTTGGTCTGAAGGGTGCAGCCCGTCGTAGGTCATACCAATAGCGTCAACCGGGTAAGGATATTCATCCGTTGCAGGATTAAAAGGAATATTCGCATATTCGGGATAGTGATAGTTTTTATACAAACCCGTTTGCGGATCTTTCAGGCGTTTAAATTTTACGATGTTCTTTACGGTTATGCCGCTCCGGTTATACAGATCAATCACCGGTATCCCTTCCTTTTTACCAATTTGCAGAATCGCATCCGCAAACTGGCTCAGCCATTGTCCGTTCTTTTCATTATAAGATCCATAGGCATTATTCTTCATATCACCTATATATACAAAATCGCCCCGCTGCAGGGGGGTTATAAGAACAATCTTTGCCGCCGGATTGAGACTCCTGATCTTATCCATAATAATCCGGAAAGAACCATTCACCGTCTGGTTACCGGTATTGTTTTCATAATCGCTTAAAGTGCCAAGCGGGCGTCCTCCCCACCAGTCATTCGTTCCCAGGAATACGGAATAAATATCCGCCTTTACCATTCCCAGCTTATCGAGGTTTTCTGCAATTCCGCCGGAAGTCCACCCGTTGTGCCCCTGATTGATATAATGCAGGTTCGGCAGCTTTTCCACTACCCGGGTCAGATATCCTTTGGTTACCCGGTTCCCGGTTTCGTTCGCATGTTCGTTGAGGTAAGTAATGGAGTCTCCGATGGCTATCCAGGTTAAGGAACGCGGAGAGAAAGCGGTGATCCCTACAACAATAACAATAGCAAGGCAAATCCTTTTCATTTATGTGAAATTAAAGTGATTTTCAACTTTTAAAACAACCTCCAAATTTCGACACGGTATTATTGTTCCGCCAGGGCGTCGAATAATACTTCCACAGGATGAAAAGATTTTCTATGGGCTCCGTCTTTGATCTGATGACGGCAACTGGTACCCGGCGTAGCGATGATCACCTCTTCCGGCGACTGACGTACCAGCGGCAGCAATACCAGTTCGCCTACCTGCATGGAAAGATCGTAGTGCTCTTTTTCATACCCAAAACTGCCGGCCATGCCGCAACAGCCGCTTTGGATCACTTCCACTTTTGCATTAGGAATAACCGATAAAGCCCGCACCGAATCGTTGAAGTCGGAAAGCGATTTCTGATGGCAATGTCCGTGTAACTTAATACGCCGGGGTTCGGTACGGAAAATCTGCCGGTCAATCTTTCCGGCAGCCGCTTCCGAAGCTAAAAACTCATCTATATAAAATACATTTTTCGAAAGCTTCTTCGCCGTATCAAAAATATCATCATCCGCCAGGTCAATGTACTCATCCCGGAACGCAAGGATGGCGCTCGGCTCTATCCCTACCATCGGCGTTTCTTTAGTAACCAGCGGCGCTAATAATTCCACGTTTTTCCTGGCTATCTTTTTGGCCTCCCGAATCAGTCCTTTGGACATCCAGGCCCGGCCGCTTTCGATATGTTTAGGAACGATCACTTCATAACCCAACCGCTCTAACAATAAAACAGCTTTGATACCCACCTCGGTGTCATTATAATTGGTGAATTCATCGCAAAAAAGATATATCTTCTTCCAGGATTTATTATGTTCATCCTTCCTTCTTCGCTGATTATACCATTTCTGTAACGTTGTTTTATACATCAAAGGCATGCTTCTTTTTTGTGCAAACCCGGCATACCATTTAATCATACTGCTAAAAGGAGGGCGACTCACCATAAAATTATAGATCCCGGGAAAATGAGCCGCCAGGGAAGACATCTTTGCAAAATTGGCGATCAGCTTCGCCCTGCGTGGCACGCCATTGGCATCATAATAATGCTGCAGAAATTCCGCTTTCAGTTTGGCTACATCCACATTGCTCGGGCATTCCGATTTACAACCTTTACAACTGAGGCAATTGTCCATCACCTCATGAATCTCCTTATGATCAAACCGGTTTTCTTTTGTAGAATGAGTCAGGTATTCGCGCATCACATTGGCTCTTGCGCGGGTGGTGTCTCTTTCGTTTTTCGTAGCCATATAACTGGGGCACATGGTACCTCCGGTAAAATGCGTTTTACGACATTCTCCTGTTCCGTTACACTGCTCTGCGTGTTGCAAAATATTTTGGCCGTAAAAACGAAAGACGGTATCGAACTCCGGTGTCTTCTGTCCCGGCTCATACCGCAACATTGTATTCATGGGTGGAGTGTCCACAATTTTTCCCGGATTAAAAATGCCTTTGGGATCCCAGGTTTGTTTTATTTCTTCAAAGAGTGCATAGTTTTTTTCGCCTACCATTTGCTTTATAAACTCTCCCCGTAGCCTGCCATCACCGTGTTCACCACTTAATGAACCTCTGAATTTTTTAACTAAATCAGCAATTTCCTGCGCTATTATTCTAAACAATTCATTTCCTTCTTTGGTCTTCAGATTAATGATCGGGCGCAGGTGAAGCTCGCCTGATCCTGCATGTGCATAATGAACTGAACTGAGATTATATTTCTTTAAAATCTCATTAAATTCCCTGATATATTGCGGAAGATCCTGCACATCCACGGCAGTATCTTCTATTACCGGAACTGCTTTATTATCATGAGGCACGTTTCCCAAAAGTCCAAGTCCTGCCTTTCTCAGACTCCAGATTCTTTTTCTGTCATCATCAAACAACAGGGGAAAATGATAACCCAGACCCGCTGCCCGCATTTGAGCTTCACATTTTTCTGCCTTAGCCCTTACTTCCTCTTTATCCTTTCCCGTCAATTCCACTACTAAAACAGCTTCCGGATCACCCTGTACAAAAAATCTGTTTTTGCGTTGCTCTGCATTTTCTTTCGTACATTCCAGTATAAAATGATCTATAAGTTCACTCGCCGTTGGCTGAAAGGATAATGCAATTAAATTAGCCCTCAGGGATTCATCAATACTATTGAAATGAACGCATAATAAACCCGACTCCCAGGTAGGAAGTTGTAAAATATTCAATTTAATTTCGGTTACAAAAACGAGCGTCCCTTCTGAACCAGCAATAAGTTTACAAAAATTAAAAGGCTCCCCCTCATCATTAAAAGGCTGCAATTGCATTAAGGTGTCCAAGGCATAACCGGTATTCCTCCTCTTAATGGTTGGTTTGGGGAATTCTTTAATGATCTCCTGTTGGTTTTCCTTTTTAGACAGGATGTCATAAATACTCCAGTACACCCGTCCTTCCCGGTTTTTCAATTTTGTCTTTTCAAAGAACAGTTCGTTTTTTATGGCATTAAAGGTGACCGGGGTGCCATCAGCTAAAAATCCTTTCACTTCAAGCAAATGATCCCGGGTAGAACCAAAAGCCACCGAATTGGATCCACAGGAATTATTCCCCACCATGCCGCCCATCATGGCCCGGTTGGCAGTACTGGTTTCAGGTCCAAAGAAAAAACCATAAGGGTTAAGGTACATATTCAACTCATCCCGAATCACTCCTGGCTGCACTCGCACCCAATGCTCTTCAGCATTTATTTCAATTATTTCAGTGAAATATTTGGACACATCCACCACAATCCCACTGCCTACCACTTGTCCCGCCAATGAGGTGCCGGCAGCACGCGGTATCAGAGAAGTATTATTGATATTGGCAAACGCAATTAATTTCTGAATGTCAGATACAGATTTTGGAATAGCTACAGCCAAAGGCATCTCCCGATAAGCAGATGCATCCGTTGCATATAAAGTCCGCATGGCATCATCAAAAAATAATTCCCCTTCCAACATCCTGGAAAGTTGTTCTAATGGAGTAGTCATGATTTGATTACTATGGTTCAGAATAAAATAATGGCAGGCAACCTTTTACCTTCTTTACTTGCAGCCCCGAAGTTAATTGAATGTCGGATTATTTCGGCCACATTATCAAAAGCAAAATATGAAATGAGCCTGTAAAAGGGGTTTACAGTTTCACATCCTGCCGGAATAGCTGAAGTATCTTGCCGCACAACTTATCAGGGTCAAAAGGTTTCACCACAATATCCGTTATCCCCGCTGATTTTGCTTTCTCTGCTATTTCTACAGCCAGAGTAGCTGTTAAAGCAAGAACCGGCACCCGGGAACCGCTGCTTCTCAAGCGTTTTGTAGCCTCAAAGCCATCCATTTCAGGCATATTAATATCCATAATCACCATTTGATGTACCTTTTTGTCAAACTTTTTCAACGCCTCTTTCCCGGTATTCACCACGTCTACCTTTGCCCCATAATCCTCAAGAAGGGATTGAGCAATCAGCGCATTTAATTTATTGTCTTCCGCGAGCAGAATTGTAAAGCCCCGCAAGGGTTTCGCACTATCTGCAGATCGGGTAAGCACTTCTTCCTCCCTGTCTGTAATTATAGGCAGCAACAAAGTAAATTCGAAGGCTGAACCCTGCCCTGGCACACTCTTTAATTGTAATTGAGTTTTATATAAAGTCAGCAACTTCACACATATAGCCAATCCGAGGCCGGCTCCTCCAAATTTTCGGGAAGTGGAGGAGTCGGCCTGGGTAAACCTTTTAAATATTATTTTTTGCTCTTCAGGTGAAATTCCAATCCCAGAATCTTCAACTACAAACCTGATTCTGGCTTGTTCCATTTTAATCTCTTCCACCTGAATCGAAAGTTTTACAGCGCCTCGGTCGGTAAATTTTATAGCATTATTTATCAGATTAGTAATGATTTGTGTAATTCGGGTAGGATCGCCCTGTAATTTTTCGGGTAAACGATCATCCACTATATATTCCAGTCTTATCTTCTTTTCGTTGGCAAAAGGCTGGGCTGCCACAATTATATTTTTTGCTATCCACCGAAGGTCAATGGCAATATTTTCCAATTTCATCTTATTTTCATCCAGCTTTCCGAAATCGAGAATACTATTGACCAGCGCTAATAAATTATTGGCAGAAAACAAAATGGTCTCCAGCGTTCCCTTTTGAGAGCCGGTAGGCTTATCCTTCAATAAAATATGAGACAAGCCAACTATCGCATTTAAAGGAGTCCGGATTTCATGAGACATATTAGATAGAAACTCAGATTTTGCCCGCATGCCTAATTGGGCCTGCCTGGCCGAATAACTGAGGGTAAAAGCAAAGCGAAAGGAAAGAATTATAGCCTGCAGAAAAAGAAACAGGATATACCCGGTACAAATCATCAATTTGGTAACCGGAACCAATTGAAAATAGTTCAGGTTCAAAAACAAAAAAAGTACAAAAGCTACTCCTCCACTTAATAGTGCAAAATCAGATCCGCTTCGTTTGTGAACATAAGCCCTGATAAAAACATAAAAAGCATATCCCAAATAAAAGAATAATATGATCAGATAAAAAGGCATCAAGCTGCTGAAAGTATAGACGGGGGTTAAAAGAATTAAAACACTGTATATGCCACTAATTAAGAGCAACGCTTTAACGACCAGGGCATTGGTCTCATCAGGGTACAAATTGCGCAAATACAGAAAGAAAAAATCTAAGGCTATCACCAACGTCAAATATTCCAATCTGAGTGCTAAGAACCAGTTCACTTCCGGAATAACTGCAAACAGCATATAAGGTCCGGTACCTACAATCCGATAACTGTATATCAAACAAAATAAACTGAAATATAAAATGGATTTATCGCTGCGAGCAAACAGATATAAGGCAAAAAATAAAAATCCGCTCATTAACATAAAACCTGCAGCACCAGCATCTACGCCCCATTCTATCCTGTTGTGAGTGGCTAATGCAGACACATCTCCTATAGTGATAACTTTATGGGGTCCTCCTTTGGAATGCCAGAAATTGGCAACCTGTAAAAGCAGACGCACCGTATCTTTGTGTTGGGGAAGGAGAACCATCCGGCTTGTCCAAAAGGGCCGAGCATCATTTTTATTCGGGGCTATCTTCCCATTTTCCATTTGCATATTATTATCCACATATAAACGATAGCTGCTATATATATCCGGAATGCGTAAGGCTAAAGGTGGGCTATTATCCGGCAACAAAAGAGTGAGCTTATAAGTGGCATAACCAATGGAGGGAAGAGGCTCTTCGTTTAGGATTATATTATTCCATAATCCAGGAAATGCTACATATTCTTCACCGAACGCCCTCTCTCCGGGGACAATTAATTTATTCCAGTAAAAAGTCCAATTGCCTGCCATCGGGAATTCCTTTCCCTTCAAATTTTCATTTCTCAAATCAAGAACACCCTTTTTAACAGGCTCCGCAGGTTGAACCTTTCTGTTAAGCTCAATGAAAAGTATAATCCAGATGAGTACTACACTTGTAAGAATCAGGAGCCATATTTTTCTCATACGTTTGAACCTGTGTTATATCGTTGAAGACCTTTTGAGGATATTAAAATTAAATCGCGTTAAAAGGGCTAACTTTTTTACCCCCTGCAAACTTATAGAAACGTCATTTCCAGACACTTATTTTTTATGTAAATATATCCGGCTATACTATTCTTCCAAAAAATGTAAAATACCGATTTAGTGATCTAAAAAAATAGAAACTCCAATACTAAGGGCTATTTTTAACTCATGAAAATTGGCATTACAGGAGCATCGGGGCACATAGGAGCTACTATTTGCAGCGTCCTGATTGCTCATGGCCACGAGATAGTGGCGCTGGCGCATCACGACCAGGCGCCCTTTCGTGATTTGCCCGTTACTGTGGTAAGAGGTAATGTGCTGGACCGGGAATCTTTAAAAAGCCTGATGAGCGAATGCGAAGTGATTATACATACGGCTGCCATGATAGCACTTGGTTATCGCTTCAATCAAAAGATATACGATATTAATGTTACGGGAACCAAAAATGTGTTGGAAATAGCCGGGGAGAAAAAGATTAACAGAGTAATCCATTTCAGCTCCATACACGCTTTCGATCAGAAGCCTTACGAAACTCCTGTTGATGAAACCCGGCCATTCGTATCTAAGAATTCTGTTTTTTACGATCAAACCAAACGTGATGCCCATCTTCTGGCAGTAGAGGCGGCAGGCAAAGGACAACAGGTGGTTATTGTTTGTCCCACTTCCGTTGTTGGACCGCCTGATTACAGGCCATCCAAGCTTGGGAAAGCTATTATTGATATCTATACAGGCGCCGTGCCGGCAGTAATAAAAGGGGGATTTGATTTTGTAGATGTTCGTGATGTTGCCAACGGCGCTATCGCTGCAATTCAAAAAGGACGTTCGGGGGAGGCTTATATCCTTGGAGGAAAATATTATACTATTAAACAGTTTGCCGATCTGATTCTTGAATTAAAAGGTTCAAAAAAGAGATTAACCGAGCTGCCATTATTCGTTGCTAACCTGGGGCTTCCCTTAATAAAATTATATGCATCGCTGGCTAAGAAAAGACCCTTGTACGACAGGCCTTATTTGGATATTTTACAAGACGGAAATAAAAATATCCTTTCTGAAAAAGCAAAAATTGAATTGGGATACTCGGCAAGAGACCTGAAGGAAACGTTAACCGATTTAATCACCTGGTTGAAACACAATAATAGACTCTAATATAACGGCAAATGACATTCGAACAATACACTTTCCTTATCTGGGTGTGGATAGCCATCGCCATAATTATTTTTGTGGTTTTGAATTTCATAACTGCCCCTTACGGTCGCCACACTAAATCTACCTGGGGCCCCCTTATTGACAACAGAACAGGCTGGTTTATTATGGAGTTTTTTGCGCTGGTGATATTGTTTTACTTCGCATGGTCGGGTATTCATCAACAATCCCTTGTAAACATTATTCTGATTAGCCTTTTTGGACTCCATTATCTGCACAGAAGTATAATCTTTCCCCTTCGAATCAGAACGAAGAGGAAAAAAATGCCCGTTGTGATCATGCTTATGGGCGTATTTTTCAATCTTATAAATAGTTTTTTTATCGGGTATTACCTGGGCAACTTTAAAATATATACTGTTCAATGGCTACAATCGCCTCAGTTTATTTTAGGGACCCTCATTTTTTTCATCGGCGCCCTTATTAATTTAAAATCCGATGCAATATTAATTGGATTGCGCACGCCGGGGGAAACCGGATATAAGATTCCCCGAGGCGGATTATTCAAATATATTAGCTGTCCTAACCTGTTTGGAGAAGTAATTGAGTGGATGGGATATGCCATTCTTTCCTGGAGTTTGCCCGGACTGGCATTTTTTATATGGACCATTGCCAATCTTGTTCCCCGTGCTATAGCACACCACCAATGGTATTTAAGTAAATTTGAAGATTATCCTAAGAAAAGAAAAGCGGTAATTCCTTTTTTATGGTAATTGTTAATCTTTGTCCTCAAACTCGGATATTTGCCATAAAAATAACCCGGAATGCAAAAATTTGAATTAAAAGTTATTATAGCCAGTACCAGAAACGAAAGGAAAGGAATTGCCGTTGCCCAATGGTTTATTGAAAAAGTAAAACACCATCCGTCCTTCAATACCGGGATTTTGGATTTAAAAGAGATTAACCTGCCTATGCTGGATGAACCTAATCATCCCAAATTGCACGATTATCAGTATGAACACACCAAAAACTGGAGTAAAAAAATAGCTGAAGCCGATGCCTTTGTATTTATCATTCCCGAATATAATTACGGCATGCCTCCAGCCCTGGTAAATGCAGTGGATTATCTGTTTCATGAATGGAAATACAAACCTGCCGCACTGGTTAGTTATGGCGGTATCTCGGCAGGATTACGCTCGGCACAAATGTCAAAACTGATTCTTACTACCGTTAAGTTAATGCCTCTTACCGAAGCCATTTCCATTCCTTTTTTTGCAAACCACATTAATGAAGAAGGAATATTTACTTCAAATCAATCTATAGACAATACCTATGATATCATGATGATCGAATTGGAAAAATGGACTAAGGGATTGAAATATATGAGGGAACACTTTATATAATCATTACTCTTGCGCTTCCTTCTCCTGTACCACCATTAAATTTTTCAAATCAACGGTAATAAGTATTGCACCCAATTGCACAATCGCTTTTTTTTCCCTCAGTTCCTTTACTGTACCCACCTGATTATTTTGTAGCATTCTCACTTTTAAACCTGTCTTTATTTCTCCGCCGATTTCTATGTATCTGGCATCGAACTTTCTTTTTACTTTTTCCTTAACTTGTTTTTCCTTTTGCTTAAATAGCATCGCCTGCATCTGTTTCATCAAACCAATTTTATCTTCCTCAGTTTCTGCTCTCCGCCAGCCAAAAACTATTTGCCTTAGTTTTCGTTCCATATCCCTAAGGTAACTTATCCTTTCTTCATTTACCTTGTTCTGGTGCTTCAAAAGTTCCACCTGCTGACGGTGTTTTTCACGCTGCATGGTGTGTTCCATTTCCCTCTTAAGACGCGTATTTTCGCTCAGAAGTTTATTCAGTTCCTTTTCCTTATGTTCCAACCGCTGGGCATCCTGCTCTGCGCGGTTCAGCAGCCTGTCCAAACTAAAATGATCCTCTTCCACCAGCGCTCTTGCTCTTGTTATTAACCTGGGTTCCAACCCTATCCTTTGAGCAATGGAAAAAGTATAGGAACTTCCTGGTTTACCGATAATCAGTTTGTACAATGGTATTAATCTTTTTTCGTCAAAAGCCATAGCTCCATTGATAATTCCCCGGGTCTTATTGGCCATAACCTTTAAATTCAGGTAATGCGTTGTAACAATACCAAAGGCTTGCTTTCTGACCAACTCTTCCAATATTACTTCTGCGAAGGCGCCACCGAGATGTGGATCACTTCCACTTCCCAACTCATCAATAAAAAACAGCGTGCGTCCATTGGCATTTTCCATCAGGTATTTCATATTCTTCAAATGAGAACTGTAGGTGCTCAGCTCAAATTCTATACTCTGGGTATCGCCAATATGGATCATCAGTTGCTTAAATATCCCCATCTGCGAATCCGGATGAACCGGAATAAGCAATCCGCTTTGCATCATCATTTGCAATAAGCCCACCGTTTTTAGGGTAACCGTTTTCCCACCGGCATTGGGTCCTGATATCACCAGTATCCTGTTTTTTTCGTCCAGAGTAACCGTCACCGGTATCGTAGGTTTTGCTAATTTTTGATTATAGAGATATAATAGCGGGTGATGAGCCCCGACAATTGCTATTTGTGATTTATCCTGAAGCATAGGATAATTTCCTCCCATCTCCAAAGCTAATTTTGCCTTAGCCCTGATAAAATCGTATTCTCCGATAATAACATGATAATTTTTCAATAGCGCAGCGTATGGAGCCAATTGAGAAGTGAGCTCGCGCAGAATACGATACACTTCCCTGCTTTCTTCATGTTCCAGGGCAAACACTTCATTATTTAATTCAATGGTTTCCTCCGGTTCGATAAAGGAAGTTTTTCGCGTATCACTCTCACCTAACAGAATGCCTTTTACCTGTCTCTTGTACTCTGCATATACCGCTACCACTCTCCTGCCATTCAAAAAAGCCTCTTCTATGTCTGCAACATAGCCACTCTTATTCCACTTTCCTATCACTCTGTCAAATACCCTTCTCAACTCTCCCCGCTTTCGTGTCAGGCTTATTCTGATCTGCTCTAAAGCCTTTGACGCGCTATCTTTCACCTTACCCGATTCATCCAGCACCTGATCGAGCAGCCGGATAATTGCTTTTTCGTAATGACTCTCCGATATCACCCTCCAAAGCATTGGATAGGTGTTCTTCCTTTCCTCACTGAACCAGAGAAATATCTGCTTAATCCCCCCGGCCAACCTGCGAATACCCATCAACTGTTCTTCATGAAGCACTGCGCCGGAGATGCCCAGCAACTTTATATGATTTTCCAGGTTTGGAATAACCTCACTGGGAAAGTAAATCCCATTTTGCAACAGCAGTTTATTCTCATGGGTTTGTTGTAATTCCGGTTCAATATAATCTATGCGGGTATGAATCCTCAGTTGCTGAGCCTTATGGATCGCATAATCAGTTTGGCAATGTGCGGTCAACAGGTCCTTTACCTTGTCAAATTCCAATTGTATTACCGCCGATTCAGGAAATAATTTCATTTGTTTTCTATTGCCATTTAAGCCCGTAAAGTTAGGGACTGTCTTAGAAAATATTAAACGGTTATGGGCGTAAATATAGGGGCATAGCACATGCTTCACCGGGAATTTGCAGTTGACTACAAATTACTGAAGAAATATAGCGCATAATATTGCATGATGTTAATCTGTAAACACCCATCTGAAATATTCTGTAAATTGCATCTCGCTATTTAAGAAAGTTATCACGCTAAAGATAAAATATTGAAGTACCTGGTTTTATTATTAGGAACATGGTTTACCGGCGTATTTTTATCCTGTGGGGCCGGAAATAACACAATTAAAACGAATATAATGGTCAATGATACAACCCATCCTGTAGCGCCTGCACAAACGGATACTGCCACCATCGCCAATGGATGTTTTTGGTGCAATGAAGCCATCTTTCAACAATTGGATGGCGTTATTAAGGTTACCAGTGGATATAGTGGAGGTCATGTACCCAATCCAACCTATGAACAAGTATGCGAACAGAACACCGGACATGCTGAAGCTTTACAAATTATATACGATCCTCAAATTATCAGTTTTGATGAATTGCTGGAAGTGTTCTGGAAAACACACGATCCTACTACGCTGAATCGGCAGGGGAATGACATCGGTCCTCAATACCGAAGTGTTATTTTTTATCACAATGCGGCACAGCGGGAAAAAGCAGAAGCCTACAAGGAACAATTGGATAA
>CAZFGP010000072.1:0-21019 GCA_964518685.1 uncultured Terrimonas sp. | reverse complement strand
TACAAATGACAATTGATTTTGTTTTATGAGTATCGGCTATTTTTTGAGCTGATAAAACTTCATCTTTAATAATTACTCTTTTCTTGTTTTCAACTGGAAGCAATGATGCTATCCTTTTTTTATCTTCAGGAAAATCATTCAAAGTAACAATTTCAAAATTTTTCAACTGGTCTTTTAAGTCATTCATAAACTTGCTTTCCAATGTTGCTGTCATTATGCAACATCTCGTCAAATTCCCTAACATTTTCAGCATTCCAATTGTAGTTGCCATCGATCTTTTTGGGTCAAGCAAATGGAATTCATCAAAAACGAGATAGCTGCCAATAATTGCACCTGCATTTATATTTGCCTGGGATTTGGACAAGGGTAGTGGAAAACTTAGGAAATTACTCAGAGTTTGATCTATTGTTGAAAAGATAATATCTTTTTCAAAATACTTGTCTTCATTGTATTCTCCAGTTTGAATGCTTGCATTTTTCACAAATTCTACTTTTGAAATATCTTCGTACATTGAATTTGTCAAAGTTCGTAATGGGGAACTGTAAATCATTTTATTAGGGAAGGAAGAATCTTGATTTTCCTTGGCGTATAAGAAAGGCGCAATCGCTGCCCATGTTTTTCCTGACCCTGTTGGTACAGAAAGAATTACATTCTTCATACCATTTAAAAGTAAGTCTGCAATTCTTGTTTGGTAAGAATAGGGTTCATTGCCAATTATATTTTTCAAAAACTCTTTCACTTATTTCAGTTACATCAACAATATTGAATTAAATAATATAAGATCGTACAAATTTTTCTCTCGTCTCACCCCATCACCGATAATCTTCTCTCACCCCTCTCACGCTCTCACCTCCCCCCACCTCCGGCTCTCTCACCCACAAACCTACCACCGCAAGCGGTCAGTTTCTGTCCTCATTTCAGAAAATTTTTTATTTGTTTTTGCAAATGCTTTTTGAAATTAACGGGCTTGATAATTTCGATTTCATCTAATAGTCCCAGCACGAAACGTCCCACACCATGATAACCGGCCACGGGAAATTTCACCCGGTAATGCCTGTTTTCTTTTTTGATAAATGCAGCGGCGGATGGATACTCCTCGATCAACAAATTATAAGCTCTCAGGGAAAGGAGTAATTCCACATTTGTATGGGGCTTTACTGCCGACACGCGAAAAATATCGGTAAACGGTTTCTGATGCTTTTCTTCGAAACGCCAGTATGATGGTAATATCTCAACCCCCTGCATCCTCGCTATTTTAAATTGTTTACATGCATTGGTTTTTATATCGTAACACCAGACACCCCGGTAGTCGGGCATAAAATCAAACACCTCCACCGTGCGGTCTTCAATGCTGTTGCTATTGGAGGAACGGTAGGCTATCAGCGACACCTGTTTCTTCTGCTCCAACGATTCTCTGATGGCGCGCACTTTTGTAAAATCATCTTTCTGTATTAACCGCTCAATCGCTTTCAGGTCATAAAAGGTATTCAGCTTCCGTACCAGCCTTTCTTTTACCGGAGAATCGCCTTCTATCTGAGACAGGGTTTCATACAAGATGGCGACTTCCTCTTCCGAAAAATGCAATAAGTTTTTCAGGTTTTTATTGGTTGGTTTGTCAGTCAGCAAACGATACCCGCCTTCTCTATCTAACAAAAACCCCGAAGATTCAATAAGCTCCAGGTCGCGGCGGATATTGCGGCGAGACATCCCCAATTTTTCCTCAAGTTCAGGCATGGAATACCTCCTGCTGCCTGATAGCATCATCAATAACCGTAGTATGCGTTTTGGACGTATCTCTTCCATAAATGGCATTTGAATCTCTTTTTCTCTCACCCTCTCACTACATCACTCCATCACTTATTTCTCACTCTCTCACCTTCTCACCCTCTCTCACTCTCTCACTGATTTCTCACTCTCTCACACCCCTTCCACCTCATCTAACACCTTCATCATATTCTTTCGTCGTTTGTACTGTATCCGGTATTTTGTAATAAGTTCATCCACTTTTGCTTTTCCATTTTCAAAAGTTTTGAGACGGGTTAGCATTCTTCCCACGTTGCTATAGGCCTCCTGGTCGGTAACAGTGGCTTGCAACTCTGCATAATTCAAATAGATCCGGTAAAGATCTTCGTCATACTGCGGCCTGAAATATTTTTCATATTCTTCTACATACTCAACTCCTCCGGTTTCGCACTGTTCAAAAAGTTCTTCCCATTTTTCGCTTTCTATTAAAACTTTTGCCCTGAACCGGTTAAACCCCCAAACCCCGACAGTACTCTTCAGATTTTGCAACATCTTTTTTACCGCCTCCGGCCAATTACCCTGAGGAATATATTGTTTCAAAATATAGTAGTACTTCTCCTGTTCCCTACCATTATATAAAAGGTCTTCTGCCAGTTTCAAAATTTTAGCCGTATCATTTTGAATCTGATAAATCTTCAGTAATTCATCCTTCCAGTCGGAAACCGTACCTGCATGTCTTTGAACCTCGGCAATCTTAATCCCTTCCTGAATCAAAATGATCGCCTGCGAATAATCGTTTTTCCGAAGTAAAGATTCCAGCCTGATTCTTCTGACTTTTTCAAATTTCAGAAATGTATCAATGGCTCGCTGCATTTCATCAATCCGGCTGACCTTTTGCAAAATATTGATTTTGTCAAGGACGTAGCTTTCTTTGTAATAGTCTTCAATATTGCTTTGTATTTTTTTGTCTAATAACTGTAGGTTTTTGGCAATCATCTCATTGGTACTTACAAAATATTGATGGAGTACAGCCAAATTTGTATTGATACCAATGTGCCTGTGTTTGCTTGTATTCTTACTTTCACCGATATACCACTCAAACAAATCTTCTTTTTCATTTTCAGGCAAAAGCTGCTCTTTCAGCATCATTTCCAGCTTATCAATCGCTTCATCATACATCACCTGTACATCGCCGTCATGGTCGAATTGATCCTCCCATTCTTCCGGGATAATCTCAATCATATTCTTGCAGATTTGCGCCGCCACTTTCGTGTTTCCATTTCTTAGAAAATAATCCGCATCTGAAAGAATTTCCTCCAGATTGTAACGCACTGCGTAAGCATCAAATCCATATTCATTGTACCCCCGGTGCCAGTCATTGACTCTCAACGAGTTGGATGAAAAAGCTTGCCTGATAAGGAATGGGTAATCTTTGACATCATCCTCGCCAACAAGTTCCGGACTAAACTTTTCCCGCAGAAGTTGTTCAAATCCGTCATTATTTTCCGCATACTCCAAAATCCAGCTTTTGAGCGCATCGGCATCCGTATTTTCGATAATTTCTTTTAAACTAATCTTACTCATTATATTTTCAATTATTAATGACTCTCTCACCCCATCACCTAATCACTACATCACTACATTACTGATTTCCCACTCTCTCACCCCCTCTCACCACATCACAAAATCACTCAATCACCGATACACTCCCCTCTCACAATCTCTCATCCTCTCACTACATCACCCCATCACCGATCATCACCCCTCCCTTTCCAGGCACCCCATCCCCTGAGCGGAATACAAGCCCAGTCCGGCGTTCATCACAAGGTCTATAAACCATCGTTCAGCCGTCAGCCGAAGTTTGAAATTTAGGAATCCACGAATCTGAGTTCTTTCAGACGGACTATTGTCTTTGATCGTAACCAACCGCGACCGGAATGGATTTCCATATAGTTCCACCCCCATAGCAAGCAGTGCTTCGAAAGCCACCTGTTCCCCCCAGCAAGCAGCGATTTTATTACGCCAGTTATATAGAAGACTCCCTGTAAAATCCGGATGATCCGGAGCATAAAATTTATAATTCCCTTCCTCATTTTTACTTCCTGCGACAATTGCCGAAACCGGACGGACAACTATTCTGACAATCTGATTTTCCGGAAGCTCTTTAAGCGGATTTTCTAAAGCCTGCACAGACTGAACTATAAAAACTGCCCTGGATTTTTTATCGGCTATAACAATTTCTTCTGAACGAAAAAGCCCCTGAACGAAGGTTTGTGAAGCTTCCGGCAAATGAAAACATGCAATGACCGAAACAACAGGATGTGTAAGAATAAGCCGGTCATCTACCCTCCTGTATTGCAGACTCAAATCGGAAAAAGTAAAAAATTTATACCCTTTACCATATCCGGTTTCGTGAAGAAAACGCGCATATTCATCATCTCCCTTCGCCAATATCCGGTAGATAGCAGCGCTAAGCGGGTATTGATAATTGATGGGTAATTTGTCTCCATCTTTACTTTGTAATTTTAGTAAAAATCTCATATTCCTTTATTATCCCTTTTATTCATTTACCATTTTTACAATCGCTTTTGCAGCAATCCACCCGCTGGTCCAGGCATGTTGAAAATTGAATCCTCCCGTAACGCCATCTACATTCAATATTTCTCCTGAAAAAAATAAACCCGGGTACTTCTTACTTTGCATCGTATTGGGATCAACTTCCGCTAAATCAATCCCTCCACAGGTCACAAACTCTTCTTTGAATGTGGTTTTACCTTTTACTTCATAGGTTGAGGCTGTGAGATACCGGATCAAACTATTTTGCTGACAGCTTCTCAATTCACTCCAACGCTGGAATTTATTAATATTACTTTGTTGAAGCAGATACTGCCATAGCCGTGATGGTAATAAAAATGGATTACGCTGAAATATATTATTGGCTCCGTATTGCTGTCGCCACTGCGGCCATTGTCTTCTAAGTTCCTGTTCCGTAAAGGAAGGTATCCAATTTACAAGTAAGGTAAACCGGTATTGATTGGCAGCCAGTTCGCCCGCTCCTCTTGCACTCAGGCGGAGAATTGCAGGGCCGCTCATCCCCCAATGAGTAATCAGCAGGGGACCTTTTTCAATTAACTTTGTGCCGGCAATTCTTACTATTACTTCACGTACACTTACTCCCATGAGCGTCGTGATATCATTGCCAGGCATATTGAATGTGAAAAGAGAAGGTACAGGATCCAGGATACGAAGACCTAAATTGCTCAGCCATTGGTATTGAACAGATTTAGGATAACCGCCAGCTGCTATACACAAATAATCGGCTTCAATATCCATTCCATCAAAATACGAAATACAAAACCTTGATCCCAGCTTTTCACCATCCTCATGCACCTTCACCCGTTTTACTTCTGCATTCATCCTGATATCCAATTTATAAAGATGAGCTTCCCGCAGAAAACATTCAATAATCGTATCAGAACGATCAGTTTCTGGAAAAATCCTTCCGTCAGGTTCTGTTTTTAATTTCACTCCCCTTTCTTCAAACCATTGCATCGTGTCCTTGGCAGAAAAATGATGAAAAGTTTTTTTTACAAATTGTGCCCCGCGTGGATAATTTTTAACCATCTCACCAATTTCAAAACAATGATGCGTAACATTGCACCGGCCTCCCCCGCTTATTTTTACTTTAGACAACAGCTTACTGCTTTTTTCCAGCACCGTAACTCTCAAACCAGGACTCATTCTTGCGGCATTAATTGCCGTGAAGATACCCGCAGCGCCACCGCCCACCACAATCAAATGTTTTTGCTTCATTTTTTTTAATTAATTTTCCTCCTTCATTTAAACTGCTAAAGCTAAGGTTAACTTGTTTTATCGAATTATAAAATTACTTGCCAGATTCAGTTTATTATTTTTTTTCAAGAGAAAAATCATTTGCGGCACCTCGCTGTATCATTTAAAAGGCCCGGCAGTAATAGCCGCTAACCATCCTAATTCGATGATTGATGCGGCCTTCATTGCCTGTTTGTGTAAACAAAAAGTGCATTTCACCATCAGAAGCGATATGTTTAACAATCCTCTTTTTCGTTTCCTTCTGAAGTTTTTAAATGGTATTCCGATCTACCGCAGTACGGAAGAAAAGGATAAACTGAAGAAGAATTTCGGCAGTATTGAACAATGCAGGGATTTACTGAAAGAGGGAGCAATCGTTATTGTATTTTCCGAAGGCATTACAGAGCACGAATGGAAGTTAAAGCCTTTAAAAAGCGCTACAGCGCGAATTGTGCAGTATGCGCTGTTAGACAATGAACTTACGGATACGCTTCGGGTAATACCGGTAGGACTCACTTATAGTAATTACAATCGTCTGGCAAAAACAATGGTGCTGCAGGCAGGTGAAAGTTTTTATCCCGGAAAATTGCCGCACCCTGAATATACCGGTGCCTGGAAGCAGGCTTTCAATTCAAAATTGTTTGATGCGCTCCACACTCTTATCCCGGAATTAGAGATACAAAACGAGGTTTCACAAAATCTCTGGCAGGGGATTATCACCAATACCCCTTTCCACAACAACTGTCAGAAATTTACGCAACATCTCAGCCGGCAGGCCAAACAGCTATCCTTCACTGATCTTCCTTCCAATACAATAACTACATCCGGACATGACTTTTGGACTCTGGACCGGAATACTTTTTTAAAAAATACCTTCAGCGCCTTGTTGTTTGCTTTGCCCGCCCTCACAGGCCTTGTTCTCAATATCTTATTTTTCCTCCCTACGCAAATTTTTTCAAAATCAAAAACTGCCGGTACTATATTTTATGATTCTCTTTTAATTGGGTTGTTTACGGTACTCTATCCTCTTTATATCATAACCGCAGCTATATTACTTACCCAAATACTTGGTCTGTACTTTTTATTGTGGGTGCTCCTCATTCCACTCAGTGGATGGTGTTCCATTCAGGCGTGGATACTCGTTATCAAAATGAAGAATTATTATGCCTGCTCTCCTGAGCAAAGGGAATATTTAAAGGGGCTGATCTCCTGCGACTGATTCTAATAGTAGGAGGCATCTAAATGTGGATTCGCCCTTTCATTAACCTCTATTTCAGCAAAAGAAGATAAAATATCAGGCTTGTTTTTTTGTATGCAGACCGTATGTTCATAATGGGCGGCAGGCCTCCCGTCTTTTGTTTTAACCGTCCAGCCATCCTCGGCATAAAACACCTCTTTTTTACCCATGTTAATCATCGGCTCAATAGCAATTACCAGTCCTTCCTTCATTTTTAAGCCCGTTCCTCTTTTGCCGTAATTAGGAACCTGAGGGTCTTCATGCAATTGCTTTCCCAGTCCATGACCCACCAGTTCTCTAACCACACCATAGCCGTATTTCCTCTCGGTATGTTCCTGAACAGCATAGGAAATATCGCCCACCCGGTTTCCTGCAATCGCTTTCTCCACCCCCTTATACAAGGACTCCTTGGTAACTTTGAGTAACTGTCTTATATCCTCTGTCATGGTTCCCAACGCAAAGGTATAAGCGCTGTCGCCATGATAGCCATTCATAAAAGCGCCCAAATCCACCGATACCACATCCCCTGATTTTAATACTTCATTATTGGGGAAGCCATGCACTATTGCATCATTTACCGAAATACAACTGGTAAACGGAAAGCCTTTGTAATTTTTAAAGGAAGGAATTGCACCCTTATCGCGGATAAATTTTTCTGCCAGCGTATCAATTTCGAGAGTGGTGATTCCCGGCTTCAGGAACTTAGCCACTTCCGCGAGCGTAGCGCTCACTAATAAGCAACTTTTACGGATTAATTCAATCTCGTCTTTCGTTTTATAATAAACCATGTTATGCTATATCGAAACAGGCGAACTGGTTTGCCTTCCCTGCAAACGGCCGCTCTTCATTAAACCATCATATTGGCGCATGAGCAGATGGGTTTCTATTTGCTGCAGGGTATCCAATATTACTGCCACCATAATCAACAGCGAAGTTCCCCCGTAAAAAGAGGCAAACAACGGAGTTACTCCTGCCCGTTGGATAAATCCCGGAAGGATACCGGCGATAGCAAGGAAAAAAGCACCTGGCATAGTGATCCGGTCCATTATCATCCCAATATAATCTGCTGTAGGTTGGCCCGGTTTTACTCCCGGGATAAAACCATTGCTTTGTTTAAGACTGTCTGAAACCTGTTTTGGATTAAATATAAGTGCAGTATATAAAAAGGTAAACGCAATCACCATGACGCCGTAAATAAGCATATACCAGGCATTGCTGGGGTCAGAAAATATCCGGGCAATTCCCTGTCCGCTTTCCATTGACGAAAAAGATACAAGCGTAGGCAAAAACATAATAGCCTGGGCAAAGATGATAGGCATCACCCCGGCAGCATTCACCTTCAAAGGGAGAAATTGTCTGGCGCCGGTAAACTGGCGGTTTCCAACAATTTGTTTGGCATAGTTAATAGGAACTTTTCTTACGCCTTGTACTAACAACACCAGTCCGAGAATAACTGCTATAAGAACTGCAATTTCAATCAGAAAGAAAATCAATCCTCCACCACCTCTCACCTGTTTGGCAGCAAACTCCTGAAACAGACCTTCAGGAAGCCTGGCCAGGATACCCACCATGATAATTATAGAAGCTCCATTTCCTAAACCTTTATCCTGTATTTTTTCTCCCAGCCACATTACAAATAAACTTCCGGCAGTAAGAATAACCACTGTGGAAATCCAGAAGAAAGGCTGGAAAGCAGGTATCAACGCTTCCTGGTTTTGGTTTGTAAGATAAGCCACATACGTACCCGCCTGCAGCATTGTTACAGCAGCAGTAAGATAACGGGTCCATTGGTTTATTTTTTGTCTGCCGGTATCCCCTTCCTTTTGCATCTTCTGCATCTTGGGTACCATTATGGTAGCCAACTGCATAAAAATGGAAGCAGATATATAGGGCATAATTCCCAGGGCCAGGATAGACGCTTTGGAAAACGCACCACCGGCAAAGGTATCAAACAGCCCCAGCAGCCCCTGACTCGCTTTTTGTGAAAAATCAGAAAGCCTGTTGGGATCAATACCGGGAAGCACAATATGAGTACCAAAACGATAAACTAATAACAATAATAAGGTTACCAGTATCTTATCTCTCAACTCTTCAATAGTCCAGATATTCTTCAGTGTCTGAATGAGTTTCTTCACGAATTGTACGTTTTAGTTTGAGCGCCTAATGGCTAAAACCATTTTTATTGCGTTGTGCAAGGTAAGAAAATTACTTTACAATTTCGATCGTTCCGCCAAGCGTTTCAATAGCAGTTTTAGCCTTATCGCTAACTGCATCTACCTTAAAGGTAAGGCTGGTTTTCAATTCTCCATTTCCAAGAATTTTCACTCTCTCTCCTTTCTTTATTAAACCATTAATATACAGGTTTTCAACAGAAACTTCTTTAAATCCATACTTCTCTGCTAATTGCTCTATCTGTCCCAGGTTAAACACAGCAAATTCAATACGATGTGGATTCTTAAAACCACGTTTTGGAAGTCTTCGCTGTATAGGCATCTGACCGCCTTCATGGGAGATCTTTCTTTTGAAGCCACTTCTCGACTGATGCCCTTTATTACCCTTGGTAGAAGTGCCTCCCCGTCCGGAAGCCTCTCCTCTTCCCAAACGTTTTTCTTTATGCGTAGCGCCTTCTGCCGGTTTTAACTGATGCAGTTTCATGTTATTCTTTTTTACTCAACGCCCGGAATACATTCGGGCTCGCTTGTTATTTGTTATTAAAATACTTTTTTTATGCTCTGGAAAACTCTTACTTCTTCTCTGACTTTTTATGCAGTTGTAATCATCAAAAGCATATCTTCTTTACTTCACTTCCTCAATTTTCACCAGATGGTTTACCTTTTCCACCATACCAAGGATCTGAGGAGTGGCTTCCAGTTCTACAGAAGTATGTAACTTCTTTAAACCTAAAGCAGCCATTGTTTTCTTTTGTCTTTCAGGTCTGTCTATAATACTTTTGACCTGTGTAATTTTGATCTTTGCCATGATTGATTATCCGTTGAAAACTTTTTTAAGAGAAATTTTTCTTTCCTTAGCCACAGCTATAGGTTCCCGAAGTTCGGACAACGCTTTAAAAGTAGCTTTTACCACATTATGCGGATTGGCAGAACCGAGTGATTTTGCAAGCACGTCAGTCAGTCCGGCGCTCTCCAGTACAGCGCGCATAGTACCTCCTGCTATTACACCGGTACCGTGAGCCGCAGGTTTTATCAGTACTTTCGCTGCTCCTTCCTTCGACCATTGTTCGTGCGGAATGGTACCCTTCATTACAGGAACCTGGATCAGATTTTTCTTAGCGTCGTCAATGCCTTTGGCAATAGCCTGCTGCACCTCTTTTGCTTTTCCCAAACCGTGACCCACCACTCCGTTTTCATTACCCACTACCACTAATGCGGAAAAACTGAATGCACGTCCGCCTTTTGTAGTTTTTACCACACGATTAATAGCCACCACTTTTTCCTTAAACTCAATTTCTCCGGCCTTTACCTTGTTTAAATTTACTTTTGACATTTATAAACTTGTTATTAGTAATATAATTTCAGTATCAAGAATCAGAATTGCAACCCTCCTTCACGGGCGCCATCGGCTACAGCCTTAACCCTTCCATGATAAAGATATCCTCCCCGGTCAAATACTACTGAGGTAATCCCCAGGGCAACGGCCTTAGTGGCGATAGCCTTACCTACCAGAGCGCTCAAACCGGTTTTAGGTGCCTTCTGAGCTTTAATATCCTTATCTTTAGAAGAGGCAGAAGCCAGTGTGACCCCATTTTCATCATCAATAAGCTGAACATATATTTCTGCATTGCTTCTAAAAACAGACAATCTGGGTCGTTGTGCCGTACCCGATACTGTTTTCCGGATATTATATCTGATCTTTTGTCTTCTGAGCACTTTTGCGTCCATGTTTCTTTTATTTTACGTCCGATACTGCCGGACCTGATGTTGAAATTATTTACCAGCCGTTTTACCAGCTTTCCTGCGAAGTTGCTCTCCGGCATATTTAACCCCTTTCCCTTTATATGGTTCGGGTTTACGTAAACTTCTGATTTTTGCGGCTACCTGCCCCAACAATTGTTTGTCTATTCCTTCCAGAGAAACAGTGGGGTTCTTCCCTTTTTCCTGGGTTGTAGCAACTTTTAATTCTTTGGGGATTTCAAAAACAATATTATGAGAATATCCAAGAGACAAATCGAGCAGGTTGCCCTGATTAGAAGCCCTGAAGCCCACCCCTACTAATTCCAGATCTTTTTTGTATCCATCGGTTACTCCTTTTACAAGATTAGCGGTTATAGCACGGTATAAACCATGCAGGGAACGATGATGGATCTGGTCGGTAGGACGGGAAAAAATTACTTCTCCATCCTTCACTTCTACTTTAATATCACGATCAATTGCCTGTTTCAATTCGCCTTTAGGACCTTTTACGGCTATCACATTATCTTTTCCTACAGACACTGTAACGCCTGCCGGTACAACAATGGGCTTTTTACCTATACGGGACATAAATAATTTTTATTTTAAAATGTTTAATTTAAGATTACGATTTGGGTAAACGTGTTCAGTTCCGTATAGAGAACTTAAGTTGTCATTCACCGCCACTTAACAGTACTTAAGATATATAACACAGTACTTCTCCTCCCACATTCTGCGCCTTCGCCTGCTTATCGGTCATTACTCCTTTTGAGGTGCTGACGATAGCAATTCCCAATCCGCTCATCACTCTTTTAAAATCAGTAGGTCTGGAATATTGTCGCAGACCCGGACGGCTAACCCTTTCAAGCGAGCGAATAGCGGGTTGTCTGGTTTGTGCATCGTATTTCAAGGCAATCTTAATCACTCCCTGCTTATTGTCATCTTCAAACTTATATTTCAGGATATAGCCCTGATCGTATAGAATTTCAGTGATGCGTTTTTTAAGATTTGACGCGGGAATTTCCACAATACGATGACCGGCCATCTGTGCATTTCGCACCCTGGTCAGGAAATCTGCAATAGGATCTGTTACCATTTTTTTGAATTAATCAGTTCTTAATATTTTATTTGCGATGTCATTTCAAGTCCGAAAAGCATCTCTATTCCGTTTACCAACTTGCCTTTCTTACTCCGGGAATGGT
This sequence comes from uncultured Terrimonas sp., assembly GCA_964518685.1. Lineage (GTDB taxonomy): Bacteria > Bacteroidota > Bacteroidia > Chitinophagales > Chitinophagaceae > Agriterribacter. The sequence goes on along the minus strand of CAZFGP010000072.1, from coordinate 9,098 downwards.
TCCGTTCAATGCCATATCACGAAAAGCAATTCTTGATAAGCCAAAATAACGGATATATCCTCTCGGACGTCCCGAAACCTGGCAACGATTCTTCAACCTCACCTTTGATGAATTTCTGGGTAAGGCATCCAGCCCGGCCCAATCACCAGCAGCCTTTAAGGTTGCCCTTTTTTCAGCATACTGGGTTACAAGGCGTTCTCTCTTTTCTTGTCTGGCTACAATTGACTTTTTTGCCATAATTTATATTCTATTCTGATTTTAACATCCTGCCTCAGGATAATTATTCCCAAGGCATATATTTATAAAAAATAACCTAATTCTTTTTTGCGTTTTTAAAAGGCATTCCCAGTTCCTTCAACAATTCGTAAGCTTCTTCATTGGTATTAGCCGAGGTAACAAAAGTGATATCCATTCCGGTAATTTTGTTCACCTTATCAATATCAATTTCAGGGAAAATAATTTGTTCAGTAATGCCCAACGTATAGTTTCCACGACCATCAAAAGCCTTTTCACTAATTCCTTTAAAATCACGTACCCTGGGTAAAGCAGCGGCAATAAGACGGTCTAAAAACTCGTACATTTTAACTCCGCGCAAAGTGACTCTAGCACCGATAGGCACACCTTTTCTTAACTTGAAATTAGAGATATCCTTTTTAGACAGTGTGACAACTGCTTTCTGTCCGGTGATAGTACTCAGCTCTTCTACAGCAGTATCCACCATCTTCTTATCATTCACTGCGCCATTCACTCCCCGGTTCAAACATATCTTCTCTAATACCGGAACCTGCATAACACTTTTATAAGAAAAGCGCTTCATTAATGCCGGCACCACATCTTTTTTGTATTTGTCGGCTAATCTCGGAGTATATTTTGTTGTGCTCATGTTATTATAAATTTACAACGCTGCAATTCATTTTGAATCAATGATTCTTTAAATTACAGAGCCCGATTTTTTAGATATACGAACTAACTTTCCTTCTTCCCGGGAACGTTTTACCTTAGTAGCCTGGCTGCTTTTTGCATCCCAAAGCATAACATTACTGATTTGCAAAGGCGCTTCTTTTTTCACCAGCCCCCCCTTAGTATTTTGGGCAGAAGGCTTGGTATGACGGGTGATTATATTTGCACCTTCCACCAACACACGACCTTCTTCCGGAAACACTTCCAGCACTTTCCTTGGCTTCGTTACATCTTTGTCATCCCCGGTAATAATCACCACAGAGTCGCCCTTTTTAATATTAAATTTAGGCTTAAATCTTTTGCTCATTTTTTTATGTTTTATCCCTTTTAAAGAGAATTAAAAACCGAATTTTTCCGTTTTATTCAGGAACTTAGTTCTGATAACTCCGTCAGCTTTCCGCTTACAACACTTCCGGCGCCAGAGAAATAATTTTCATATATCCTTTGTCGCGCAATTCCCTTGCTACAGGTCCGAAGATACGTGTGCCTCTGGGCTCATCAGCCTGGTTCAGCAATACCACTGCATTGTCATCAAACCTGATATAAGATCCATCTTTACGGCGAAGCTTGTTCTTCGTGCGAACTATTACCGCCTTAGTAACGGTACCTTTTTTTATACCGCCTGCAGGAATAGCGGCTTTTACTGTTACCACAATTTTATCGCCGATCTTTGCGTAATCCTGTCCGCTATTGCCTAGTACGCGGATACATAACACCTCTTTGGCGCCACTATTATCTGCTACATTGAGCCTGCTTTCTTGCTGAATCATTATTATTATTATTAGAAATTCGAAATTCGAAATTTGAAATTATATCGAGAGGAATCAAAAGGAGTCATCTCAATTATCAAATAACAAATCTTAAATAATTTATTTCGCTTTTTCAACTACTTCCACCAGTCGCCAATGCTTTGTTTTACTAAGCGGGCGCACTTCCATAATTTTAACCAGGTCGCCAATTCCACATTCATTCTTCTCATCGTGAGCATGGAATTTGGTTGTTTTCTTAACAAACTTTCCGTACATCGGGTGCTTTACTTTAGTCTCAATGGCAACCGTAACAGTTTTTTCCATTTTGTTACTGGTTACGACCCCGGTCTTTGTTTTACGCAAATTTCTTTCAGCCATTTTATTTAGCTTTTAGATTTTTTCTTTAATTCGGTTTTAATCCTGGCAATGTCCCTTCTAACCCCCTGTATGGTCATCGGGTTCTCTAACGGAGAAGTGGCATGGGCAAATTTTAATTTTTTCAGCCGCAATTCATCTTCACCGAGACGAGCCTTTAAATCATCTTCATTCATCATTTTCAGGCTATTCAAAAAATCAATTTTCTTTGACATTCTACTATTCAGTTTGAAATAATTTATAAACAGACCTTAGCCGGTTATCCAGCAAAATCCCGACGGACAATAAACCTTGTTTTTATAGGTAATTTAGCTGCTGCCAGCAACATGGCTTCTTTTGCTACCTCCAGTGGTACGCCATCCGCTTCAAATAATATACGTCCGGGTTCCACAACAGCCGCCCAAAATTCGGGGTTACCTTTACCCTTCCCCATTCTCACTTCCGCCGGTTTACGGGTAATGGGTTTATCCGGGAAAATTCGAATCCACACATTTCCTTCACGCTTCATTGCTCTGGTCATAGCCTGACGGGCAGATTCAATTTGGCGGTTATTAAGCCAGATAGGTTCCATCGCCTTCAGCGCAAAGGAGCCGAAAGATATCGTACTTCCACGCTTGGCCACCTGCCTGATCCTGCCTTTTTGCGCCTTTCTGTGTTTTGTTCTCTTCGGTTGTAACATTATATTACAATTTGAAAATTTAAATATTTGTATTAGTTATTGTAAGCAGCTTCCAGCAGCCGATTACATGAAACCTGTTTATCTTCTGTCTCCTCTGCCACCTCTGCGGTCTCCGCCTCTCCGGTCATCATGCCCTCCCCTTCTGTCATCGCGTCCGCCTCTTCTGTCGTCACGTCTGCCACCGCTATCGCCCATACCGCTCTCTAACTTCCCGTCAATGATATTCGGGTTAAGATCGCGTTTTGTCAATACCTCTCCCTTACAAATCCACACTTTGATACCTATTTTACCGTAAACGGTCAGGGCATGAACATTAGCATAATCAATTTCCATGCGAAATGTGTGCAGGGGGACTCTCCCCTGTTTAATTTCTTCGGTACGCGCTATTTCCGCGCCTCCCAAACGACCGCTAATCTTCACCTTTATCCCTTCTGCTCCCATACGCATTGCAGAAGCAATAGACAATTTAATCGCTCTCTTATAATTAATACGGTTTTCAATCTGTCGTGCTATGGTATCTCCAACAATATTAGCATCCAACTCAGGCCGACGTACCTGCAAAATATTAATTTGCACATCTTCCTTACCGGTAAGCTTCTTCAACTCTTCTTTTATATGATCCACCTCGCCGCCGCCTTTACCAATAATAATCCCGGGCTTGGAAGTATGGATTGTAACGATCAGTTTGTTAAGCGTACGTTCAATTACAATCTTAGAAATACCGCCTTTATTAATACGGGCATTAAGATAGGTTCTGATCCGGTTATCCTCAATCAGTTTTTGTGAAAAATCCCTCTTGTTACCGTACCAGTTACTTTCCCATCCGCGGATGATTCCTAACCTATTCCCAATTGGATTTGCTTTTTGACCCATGTTTATATTTTGAAAATTTTCATTTTATTTTTGGTCTACTATCACTGTTACATGATTACTACGCTTGCGCACTCTATAGGCTCTGCCCTGAGGTGCAGGCAACATTCTTTTCAAGACCCTGCCGCAATCAACAAAAATTGTCTTTACCGTAAGGTTATTATCTGCTGCATTTGCGCCCTCGTTCTTTTGCTCCCAGTTACTTACTGCACTTCTCAATAATTTATACAGAGGAGTGGAAGAATGTTGGGGATGATGTTCTAATACCGCCAAAGCCTTCTCTACATCCATACCACGGATAAGATCTGCAAGCAACCGCATTTTGCGGGGTGATGTAGGATAATTTCTGAGTTTAGCTACTGCTTCCATTTTTATTTATTTCTGATCTCAGGCTCAGGTAAATTGTTTACGCAGAACCTGTATCGGTTTATTTACGCTATTTTTTTACTTGAGTGCCCTTTAAAATTACGGGTGGGAGCAAATTCACCAAGTTTGTGACCCACCATATACTCGGTTACATATACCGGTATAAATTTATTACCGTTATGCACTGCAAATGTGTTCCCAACAAAATCAGGAGTAATCATTGACCGACGGCTCCAGGTTTTAATAACACCTTTCTTTGACTTTCCTTCGTTCATTTCCAAAACCTTCTTTTCAAGGTGATGGGCTACATAAGGACCTTTTTTTATTGAACGACTCATAATCTATATTTCAGATTTTTGTTTATTAATGTATGATCTTCTAATTCCTGAAATGTAATTACCTCGCTAATTTCTTGCCCCCTTTACGTTGTATAATCAGTTTATCAGAACCTTTCTGTTTCCGGGTTTTCAAGCCTTTAGCATACATGCCTGTCCTTGATCTCGGATGTCCGCCGGATGCTCTTCCTTCCCCGCCACCCATCGGATGATCTACCGGGTTCATGGCAACTCCACGAACACGGGGGCGAATACCCTTCCAGCGATTAACTCCGGCCTTTCCGCTTCTTTCCAGACCGTGATCACTATTGCTTACCACGCCTACCGTGGCATAACAGTTGATCAGAATCTTTCTTAACTCTCCGCTCGGCATTTTCAGCACTCCGTACTTATCCTCTTTATTGCTAAGCTGTGCAGAGCTGCCGGCGCTACGCACCAGTTTTCCACCCTGCCCGGGCTGAAGTTCAATATTATGCACATTGGTACCCAGGGGCATGTTTTTAAGCTGAAGTGCATTCCCGATTTCAGGAGCAACACTATCCCCACTCTCTATTACCATTCCAACCTGTAAGCCCTGAGGAGCAATGATGTACCTTTTTTCGCCATCTGCATAATGTAACAAAGCAATAAAGGCAGTACGATTGGGATCGTATTCAATAGAGGCAACCGTAGCATCTATATTCTTCTTATCTCTTTTGAAATCTATAATACGATATTTCTGTTTGTGTCCTCCCCCTATATAGCGCATGGAACGACGTCCCTGAAAATTCCTTCCGCCGGTTTTGGATTTGGCTGTTACCAGACTCTTTTCCGGCGTATCTGTTGTAATCTCAGCATACGCATTTCCGATTCTCCATCTCGATCCTGCTGTAACCGGTTTATATTTTTTTACTGCCATGGGTTATTTAATTTTTTGCGAATTTTTCAGCTTCGCACGCTTTAATCAATAATATTTTATTCCTTATAATGAACTGTAAATATCAATGGTGTCTCCCTCTGCAATAGTTACATAAGCCTTTTTATACGCCGGTTTACGTCCGGAAATAACGCCTGCTTTTGTAAATCTCGATTTGCTTTTACTGGGAACAACCACGGTGTGAACATCCACAACATCCACTCCATAAAAATCTTCCACAGCCTTTTTGATTTCAATTTTGTTGGCTTTTTTGTCAACCCGAAAAGCATAAATATTCCTTTTTTCAGAAAGGCTGTTGCTCTTTTCGCTAATCACCGGCTTTATAAGTATGTCTACAAGTTTCATCTCAGATTAATTTGAAAATTTCAGTATTTGAAAATTCATTAGCCCCCTTATGCTTCAGCGTTTGCTTCTTCCTCAGAAAATATTTTCACCGTATTTTCTGTAAGCAGCAGCACATCACTGTTTACAATATCATAGGTATTTACGTCAGCAAGCAAAACGCCCAGCACAGCAGGCATGTTGCGAAAACTCAACTGCACATTTTCATTGTAATCCGGAAGCACAAACAAGGTTCTCTTTTGTTCCAGGTTAAGGTTTTTAATAACACCGGCAGCCTCGCTGGTTTTAGGGGTATCCATTGAAAAATCTTCCACCACTACAATTGCATTTCCTTTTGCTTTATAGGATAGCGCTGACATCTTCGCCAGATCCTTTACCTTACGATTTAATTTAAGATCGTAGCTATGGGGTTTGGGTCCAAAAATAGTACCCCCGCCTTTATATAAAGGGTTGCGGATATTTCCCTTACGGGAACCGCCGGTACCTTTTTGGCGATGTAGCTTTCGGCTGGCGCCTTTTACTTCGGCACGGGTTTTAACCTTATGTGTACCCTGCCTCTGGGCTGCTAAAAACTGCTTCACAGCGAGGTAGATCACATGATCATTGGGTTCAATTCCAAATATCTCTTCAGGCAATTCAGCTGTCCGCCCTGTCTTTTCACCTGCTTTATTAAAAATATCTACTTGCATAGTATAAAATATTTTGCCGCTACACGGAATGACCGTGTAGCGGCAGTGACTTTATTTTTGAATAAGTACTATTGAACCGTTATATCCCGGGATAGCTCCACTTACCAACAGATAATTTTTATCCGGAAACATTTTCACCACTTTCAGCCCTTTCACTTTTATCCTGTCGGCGCCCATACGTCCGGCCATCCGCATCCCTTTAAATACCCGGGAGGCATCAGAAGAGTTACCTATAGAACCGGGCGCTCTCTGACGGTCGTGCTGACCATGGGATTGTTCTCCTACACCATGGAATCCATGACGCTTAACAACGCCCTGGAAACCCTTCCCTTTTGAAGTACCCACAACATCCACTTTATCTCCTTCGGCAAAGATGTCGAGCGTCACGGTCTCTCCTATATTTTTTTCAATGGAGAAATTACGAAATTCTTTAACAAATTGTTTGGCAGGAGTGTTTGCCTTAGCGTAATGACCCGCTTCGGCCCTGGTTGTATGTTTTTCCGTTTTATCTTTAAACCCTAACTGAACGGAATTGTAACCATCGGTTTCTTTCGATTTAACCTGCGTTACAACGCAGGGACCAGCTTCAATAATAGTAACGGCAGTCTGTTTGCCGTCAGCAGGATTGAAGACACTGGTCATTCCAATTTTTTTTCCAATAATACCTTTCATCATTTTGTTTTTTTACCCTTTCAGTTGAAGAGACAGACAGGATGCTTATCCCTGTACTTCAATCCCCGTTTGCCGCCGACCTTTTCCCGTATTTTCCACTTTCGAAAGGGGAAGTACCAGCAGTAAACTAACCGCGAAGGGCTAGTTCATATTTAATTCTTCAATACCGGCAATCCATAAAATAATTATTTTCAGATTGTTATTCCGGTCATCCAGCGCTGCTTTCTCCCTCACTTTTGTAAGGGGCTGGCAGATGGAAAATATAGTAAGAACTAAGTTATTTATTCATTTCCCGTCTATCCGGGCGACCATCAAAACCTTAGGCTTTGATTTCAACATCCACTCCACTGGGCAAATCTAATTTGCTCAGGGCATCTACAGTACGTGAAGAAGACGTGTAAATATCCAGCAACCGCTTGTGGGTTGAAAGCTGAAACTGTTCGCGGCTCTTCTTGTTTACATGAGGTGAACGCAAAACCGTAAAAATCTTTTTATGCGTGGGTAAAGGAATAGGACCAGTAACCACCGCCCCGGTACTGCGTACAGTTTTAACGATCTTTTCGGCTGATTTATCCACCAGATTATGATCGTAACTCTGTAATTTAATTCTAATTCTTTGAGACATACCGTAACTCCCCTTTTGATTTTGGGAGTGCAAAGGTAGGTGGCTAATTGTTTACTGCCAAATTGTTGAGAAAGAAAATTTAAAAATATTTTAATTTCTTGTTTAAAGCTCGTGATTTAAAAGAAAAACTCATCATTCCAGATGAAATTTCTCCTGACTATTACTCTTTTCTGTTCCCCCTTTCAGATTCATGCATAAAATCATTTTATTGAAAGACACCTTCGCGAGGCGGGGTTATGTTGTTCATCTATCTTTTATACTGAATGTAACTCAGCGCTATAGATGTATATTTTCTTCGGATTTCCCTAAACGCATCAAAATATCAGTTAGCCGCTTCCCCCGTATGGTTATTTTCCAATCAGTCTGTCCACGCTAACCTTCCCGGGACCCAAAAGGAAGATAATCAGGAACCCTGCAACATAAACAGCTGGTAATTCTCCCTCCCCAAAAACGGCATTATTATGCGCCTTCATAAGCGCTACTACCAATCCAATTATTATAGGAATTACGGTTAATCGGGTAAATAAACCTATTATTATAAAAATGGAACAGAAAAATTCTGCAAAAATGGACAAAGAGAGCGAAACAGCGCTTCCCATGCCCAAGAAATTCAAGAAAGAATCCTTCATGGTAGCAAAGTTTACCAATTTGAAATACCCATGCTGCATCAGCATTATACCCAATGCCAATCGTAAAAATAACATGGCAACATTAAAACCGAGATCGGTGTAATTCGTAGATAAGAGTCTTCTCATGGTCAATTTTTACGCTAAAAATAGTCGTTTTTACATTCCTTCCAAAAATTCCTTTGGAATGATTCTTGCAAATTACAGATCACCGTAACTTAGCGCCGGTATTTACTTTATGAAATTTGTAACAAAAGAGGATTGATCTTCGTGCAATCTGCAATACTGCACGTAAATTGTACGCCAACTACAACAAATATGCAAAAACGGTTTGTTCTTATAACCCTGACATTCTTATATCTAACAACAGGAGTTTTCTCTCAGGAAACCCGAATTTATACCAACCCGCAAACCGGATTTAAAGAGGCAAAGGCCTTCTTTCAAAAAGAGCAATACAGTTTGGCGTATCCGCTCTTTAAAGAGCTCAGAAACGACATGCGGTCAACCGATCAAAGCAATAACAGTATTATTTACGATGATGTACAATTTTACACTATTGCCTGCGGGTTGCAACAAAATGAAACTTTTGCTGCAGATGATGCCAGCGATTTCATAGCCTTAAATTACAACCCCTCATTAACACAAAGATTAAGTTTCTACCTCGGAGAATATTTTTATCGAAAAAACGAAATGCAGAAGGCGCTGAGTTACTATGAACGAACCAGCGTTGAGAGTCTGAGCAACAGACAAATTGCGCAAATGAAATTCCATCAGGGGTATGCCTATTTTACCCTGAGGCAGTTTGAAAAGGCAGCGCCTTTGCTTGAATCCATAGCTAAAATCAGTTCGGATCCCAATAATAAACCCGCCAATTATTATTACGGACTTATTGCC
>CAZFGP010000071.1:0-21494 GCA_964518685.1 uncultured Terrimonas sp. | reverse complement strand
TGGGAGGAATAGATAAGAAGGCTGGTATGAACCAGTATGTGATATATAGTGTATGAAGGGTAGATATAATAAAAAAGGGCTGGATGGAAATCCTGCCCCGTTTTAAATCCAATATCCTATGAAAAACCAAATATAAAACGTCTACCTCTTATTTTATATTGCTTTTTCAAAAAAATTATTTCCAGGTTTGCGTAAAGTTCTTTTTATAGTCTGCAAAGGCGGTTTTTCCATAATATCCTTCCCCGAAGTATCTAAGGATTAGCTCCATATCGGGTATTTTTAAATATCCGGGAATCATTTGAGGGCTGGAACCATCTGCTGGCAGGATGATGGTTGTGGGATAAGAGAGTTGTCCGCCGGTTAAATATATGGCATAATCATGTACGCGGTATTTGTCGTTATAATTGAATTGTTTGCCTTGCCAGGTTAAGATTTCCCTTGTTTCAGCGTTCAATTTTACCGGATAAAAATTTTCCTCAATATAGCGGATGACATTAGGATTGCTATAGGTGTTTTTATCCATTACCTTGCACCAGCCGCACCAATCGGTATAGAGATCAATCAGGATATCCTTTTTCTGAAGATTGGATTTTGTTTCTGCTTCGGCAATGGTTATCCATTTAATTTTTTCCTTTTTCTCAGACTTCCTCAAAACGGGTGCAGCTGTATTATGCATGACAGCCTTTGACCACATGTCGGGGCCAAACAGGTATAGAACAATGCTTATTGAAAAAAAGATTCCGAATATTTTCATTAAAACTATTTGAGGCTTAAGTTATAACTTTCCCGGGAAAGAAAAATTGTATTTGGCACCGGTACTCAGGCGGTTTTTCATCCTCTTTATTCAATAACTTTTTTTAGCATTAATCCAATCTATTCAAAGAGACACCCTTACTGAAGATCAATCACTTCTATTCCCGGGTATTTAGCGGTATTGAAGACAAAGAATCCATTGTCAATTTTGGAGTTTGGTACAAAGTGGATGACCTTATACAGATATCGGTTCCCGTTTTTCTCAAACAATCGTGTAGATACTATGTTTTTAGATGCTTTATCAACGTAAATTAAGATTTTAAAAAAGGCTTTATTTTTGTCCGTAGGGGTCAATTCTATTTCCTGCAAGAGTTTGTTCCCTTCTTTTTTCTCTCCATTAAACTTATATAAGAAATCTTTCTCATAAAAGTTAGTGAATACTTTTTGCGGAGAGAACCCATTTCCATTCTCGTCAAAATTGGTAATCTGCACTTCATTAGCAGCAGGATCATAGGTCCATATTTTTTGTGCATTACAGAAAATATGCTGATCATTAAGATCTACTTTATACTGATTACCTTTCAGATAGGCCGTCCCTTGTTTTGTACCTTGGATTTTCCCATTTGCATTTTCGATTTGTAACAAAAAATCGGCTTTTACCGTAGTATAAGATTTAAACTTGGCTGTAACGCCATCCAGGATTTTTTTTGCTTCCGGATCATTGGTTCCCAGGCTATTACCTCCATTCTGTGCAAAATTTATAGAAGAACTTAGGGTAAGAAGGGCGGATAAAATAAATAGTCCTTTCATTATTTGTGATTAGTGGGTATCTATATTTGGTGGCAAAGATACTTAATTCATAGACCGATGCAAAAGCAGGAAAGTTTAAAATGAATATCATCCGTCTATTTATTACAGCGTGTGAAGAAATTCCTCCAGTTCCATTTCCGTTTTAAAAACGACCTCTCTTGCTTTACTGCCCTGGTTAGGACCCACAATACCGGCTGATTCCAGTTGATCCATCAATCTACCTGCCCGGTTGTAACCCAACTTCATGCGGCGTTGCAAAAGAGAGGTGGAACCGATCTGATTCTGCACGATTAAACGGGCTGCATCCTCAAACAGGGGATCGCGGTTTCCAAGATCAAAATCTTTACCTTCCAGATCTTTTTCATCAATATATTCCGGCAGGTAAAAGGGCTGTGGATACCCTCGTTGATTGCCGATGAATTCAACCACTCTTTCAACTTCCGGAGTATCTACAAAAGCACATTGCACCCTCGTGATTTCACCATTGTAAGAGACAAGCATATCACCACGGCCAATCAATTGTTCCGCCCCGCCGGTATCCAAAATAGTGCGCGAATCAATTTTAGAAGATACTTTAAATGCTATCCGGGCTGGAAAGTTAGCTTTAATAGTACCTGTAATTATATTTACCGATGGACGTTGGGTAGCTATGATAAGATGAATTCCTACAGCCCGGGCCAATTGTGCAAGACGTGCAATAGGCATTTCAATCTCTTTGCCGGCAGTCATAATGAGGTCGGCAAATTCATCAATTACCAAAACAATAAAAGGAAGAAACTGATGACCTTTTTGGGGATTAAGTTTCCTCGCCACAAATTTTTCATTGTACTCTCTGATATTCCGGCAACCAGCTTCTTTAAGCAAATCATACCGGTTGTCCATTTCAATACAAAGCGCATTCAGGGTATGGACCACTTTTTTAGTATCGGTGATGATTGACTCCTCTTCCCCAGGCAATTGAGCCAGAAAGTGCTTTTCTATAAGCCGGTATAGACTCAATTCCACTTTTTTAGGATCCACCATGACCAATTTGAGTTGAGAAGGGTGTTTTTTATACAACAGAGAAACCAGGATGGCATTGATGCCGACTGATTTACCCTGCCCGGTAGCACCCGCCATTAGCAGATGGGGCATAGTTGCCAGGTCTACGATAAAATGCTCATTATCAATCTTTTTTCCCAATGCAATAGGTAGCGAAAATTTGTTCTGCTGAAAGCGATCAGAGGATAAAAGTCCCTTCATACTCACAATCTTCTTCTTTACATTAGGCACTTCAATACCAATAGTACCCTTTCCTGGAATGGGTGCAATAATTCGTATACCAAGGGCAGCAAGACTTAGGGCTATATCATCCTCAAGATTTTTAATCCGCGAAATACGAACTCCTGCAGCAGGAACTATTTCGTACAAAGTAACGGTAGGTCCCACTGTTGCAGAGATATGCCGGATATCAATATCGTAATTTTTCAACGTATTGAGAATCTGGTGCTTGTTGGCTTCTAATTCAGAAGAATCCAGGATTATTTTTTCACTCCCATGCGTTTCTAATAAATCCAGGGATGGATAGATATAATCCCTGAGATCAAGAATCGGATCATAAGGAGGTAAATTTTTTACCTTATTACTTTCTGGTTCTTCTATAGGAAGTGTCTGAACCGGAGGTTCATCATCGTTATCATTATGCGAATTGATTTGCAATTCAATATCCGTTGTATTCTTTTTGCCGGTTTTAGGTATAATCTTAGAAATCGGGATGGGGTCCAAAGGGTTGGTGGCTTTTTCCGAACCTGTTTCATTATTGGGATGAATAACCACAACCCTGCCTTGTGACTGGTTGAGGTTTTCTTTTGGATTAGGTTTGATTTCCTCCTCGAGAAACAACTTTGCCTCGTCGGAAAATGAATTATCCACCGAAACGACTTTATTGGTATTATCGTGTTGTTCAGACCGTTGTTTTTTAGAAGGAAAAGAAAAGGAAGGGTTGAATCGCCAGATGAAATAAGCAAAACCTGCAGCAAGTAATAGAACAGCAGTTCCTATTTCTCCCAGGAGCCCCCTTAGCCAGGAATTGGTGATATTGCCAACTTCTCCTCCCCAGGGGAATCCATTGCCATTCGTAAGGAAAGTCAGAGCAGTACTGAAGAACAGCAATCCTGTAATGACGTATCTGAAATTACGCCAGAGTGAAAAAACTTTTTTTCCTGTAAGCAAATTTATTCCCGATACAAAGAAAAAACTACAGAATAAAAAGGAAGCCAGGCCAAATCCCTTAAAGAAAAACAGGTGAGAAATATAAGCGCCTATCCGACCCAGCAAATTAGCTGCTTTTAGGTTTTCTCCGAACAGAAAAGAAGAAAAGCCCTGTAAGACTTTATCCTGGTCCTGACGCCAGGTGAATATATATGAAGTAAAGGCGACGAATAGAAAAATAGCCAAAAGGAGAAACAAACTTCCAAGAATCTTATGCGTACGTTCATCCCTGACTAATTCTTTCACTTTCACCTTTTCGGTCTTGTCATGCGTCAGTTTTTCCGGATCCGGAGTTTTGGGTTTGCTATTTTTTAGTCTATTGGCCATGAAACATAAAACACTTTTATTTTTTAACTTAGGAGGTTATACTTTTCCTCAAATGAGGATTCAAACACCTGTCCATAAAGATAGAGAAATGGTTATCGCATACCCTTAAACCCGGGTTAAATTTAGGCAAAGATAATAGTTTGGAACCTGAGTACTAAAGAGTGGAAAAATTCAAAATTTTGAGCCGGTGCCTTTTTATTTCCTTCTTCCCTTTTGAATTTTCTTTGTGGATTTATTCCCCGGTACGGGAGAGCTTTTCTTTCCTTTCACGATGTACATTAGACTTCGTGCTTTGGATAAACAGGCATATCCACCCTGCTACAAAACAAAGTCCGCCCAGAGGAGTAATGGCCCCAATTCCTTTAAGACCAACAATTTCTGAAGTGTTTAAATAAGTCAGCAGGTATAATGAACCACTGAACAATATTATCCCGGAAATAAAAAATATACCTGCCCATTCCAACACTTTCCCAGGCATTCTCCGGTAAAGTATCCCTACAGCTAATAATGCAAAAGTGTGATAGAATTGATATCTTACGCCTGTTTCAAAAGTGGCTACAAGATCTGCTTCTACAAATTTCTTCAGGGTGTGGGCTCCGAAAGCTCCCAAAATAACACTGAGAGCTCCCAAAATAGAGGCGTACTGAATGAACCGTTTAGACATATTGCTTTTTTATTTGATCAAAGGTAATATCTGTAATGGATTCTGTATTTAATATTATATGTGCCAGGTCATAATATTTTTTTCTTTTTTGCAGACTGCTTTTGATAAAATCCTCTATTTCCTGCTCATTGTATTTTCTTATTAGTGGACGATGGGATTTCTCCTTCACCAGCCTTTCTTTTATAATAGGTAAGGGGGTCTTCAGGTAAACAGTCAACCCGATTTGGTTCATCCATTGCATATTGTTAAAAAAACAAGGTGTGCCTCCTCCTGTAGAGAGAATAAATTTCTCTCTTTTAGCAAAATTATAAAGCTGGTCTCTTTCCTTTTCGCGGAAATAGCCCTCGCCATACTGTTCAAAAATCTGAGATATTTTTAGCCCCGTAGATTCCTCAACTTCCTGATCCAGGTCAAAAAAAGAAAGATCATGTTGATCTGCCCATCGTTTGCCCCAATAGCTCTTACCTGTACCCATAAAACCAAGGAGAAAGATTTTCATCGTTTGTTATCCCTTAAAAGCATTGAATCCGGTAATATCCATTCCGGTGATGAGTAAATGAATGTCATGGGTACCCTCGTAGGTGATTACGCTCTCCAGGTTCATCATGTGCCGCATAACGGAAAATTCTCCTGTAATGCCCATTCCCCCCAATATCTGCCGGGCATTGCGGCATATATTGGCAGCTACTTCGCAACTGTTGCGCTTTGCCATACTGACTTGCTGAGGAGTGGCTTTTTCTTCATTCATCAGGATAGCGACCCTCCAGTTGAGTAGCTGCGCCTTTGTGATTTCAGTAATCATCTCTGCCAACTTTTTTTGCTGCAACTGAAAACTGCCAATTGCACGGTTAAACTGATACCTCTCTTTTGCATAGCGTAAAGCAGTATCATAGCAGTCCATTGCAGCACCAATTGCACCCCAGGCAATTCCGAAACGGGCTTTTGTAAGACAACCTAAAGGCGCTTTTAATCCTTTGGCGTTAGGAAGCAAATTTTCTATAGGTATCCTTACGCTATCAAACACCAATTCACCGGTAGCCGATGCTCTGAGACTCCATTTGCCATGTGTTGTTGGTGTGCTGAAGCCTTCCATACCTCTTTCCACAATGAGTCCGCGCACCTCGTTATGCTCATCTTTTGCCCATACCACGGCTATCCTGGCAAGGGGAGCATTGCTAATCCACATTTTTGCACCATTCAAAATTAAATGGTCGCCGTCACTCGTTATACGGGTAGTCATTCCACCAGGATCAGATCCGTGATCTGGCTCAGTAAGTCCAAAACAACCGAGCCATTCCCCATTTGCCAGTTTGGGTAGATATTTATGTCGCTGTGCCTCGCTGCCATATTCGTATATAGGGAACATAACAAGACTTCCCTGTACGGAGGCAGTAGAACGAACCCCGCTGTCGCCCCTTTCCAACTCCTGCATCATTAGGCCATAACTCATATAATCTAATCCGCCTCCGCCATATTCAACCGGAATAGTGGGTCCAAAGCAACCGAGATCACCTAGTTGTTTGATGATTTGTTCCGGGAAGCTGGCCCTTTGAGCATAATCTTCAATAATAGGAGAAATCTCTTTCTTAATGTAAGCCCGAACGGTTTCCCTGATCATTTTATGCTCTTCGGAAAGTAAATCATCCAGTTGCAGGTAATCGGGACTTGTAAACTGATCTGTTCGTGAAGCCATAAGAACAAGAGGTTTATGAAATGCTAAGATAATTAAATAATGGGCGATGCGAGAAATTCATAAATAGGGATTTGGAGCATCGGAGTGCATATTATATTGGATAGCAGTATCAATTATCTATACCTACATAAGTGTTACGCAAATCAATATTCTTCGACCATTTGAGGTTTGTTTATGGATATGAAAGTATTTTAGGCTGTGTATTTTAGAAATGGCAAGAGAAATTATTCTTGGTACCAAAGGGGGGGTGATGGCTGTCGGTGTCCGCTTAATCCCAATCAACTCCTCCTTTAAACAGGTTAGCGGGTATTCCTTTAACCCCTGGCGCCACTGAGAATACGCCACCACTTAAAGGAAAATTAGTCAATTGGCTTTCTGGTAATTCTCCCCGGGCGGTTGTTATATATAGTGTCTTCAGATCCGTTCCGCCAAAAGCGCAAGAGGATACATTAGGCGCAGGAATCGCTATACTTTTCAATTGTTGACCGGTTTTCGGATCAAATTGCCCTACTGCATTACCGCCCCAAAGTGCTACCCATATATTCCCATCTGCATCCAGCGTAATACCATCCGGAGAGCCTTTTTCAGGTGGGATCAAAACTGCGACCTTTCTATTGGTGATAGTGCCCTCTGTATCATTATAATCGAAGGCATCAATTCGCTGTAAAGGGGTGTCTACATAATACATGGTCTTTCTATCCTGCGTCCAGGCAATACCGTTAGATACAGTCACATTATCCAATACTTTCCGTATATTCAAATGGGTATCCATTTGGTACAGGGATGATGCATTGGTTAAAAATTCGAGATGCATACTGCCTACCCAAAACCTGCCGGAGGGATCGCATTTACCATCGTTAAAACGAATATTCGAATCGGAGAGTGGATTGGAAATAAAGTGAAGTTTTCCGGTTAGGGTATTAATATAATGAATGCCGTTTTGCAAAGCTACCAATGCATTCCCTTTTTGAACCGGAACTACAGTGCCAATTCTTTCATTTACCGGGATTGAGCGATCTTCTTTAGTGACAGGATCATAAATATGAAGTGTTCTCCCTTCAATATTTACCCAATATAATTTATTTTCAGTTGGATGCCAAAGAGCGCCTTCACCAAGTTGTGCTTTTGCATCTATCTCAAGGTTTACTTTTAGAGGATCCATGTTGGGAAGATAACCAAAATAAATCATTTGAATAGCAGATCGTTTTTATACTATTTTGTATGGCGTGGTTAAATTATATATAATAAAGCCGGCCCGGTATATATGATTCGAACACTGTTTAGCGTTTATTCTTTATTTTCGCAGGATAAAAAGTAAGCAATACGAATGAAACCTACATTAGTAATCATGGCAGCCGGCATGGCTTCGAGATATGGCAGCTTGAAACAGATACAGCATTTCGGACCCTCTGGAGAAACCATTATGGATTATTCCATTTTTGATGCTATACGGGCAGGTTTTGGCAAAATAGTATTTATCATCCGGGAAGAATTTGCGGAAGAATTTAAGTTAATTTTTGAGCCTAAGTTGAAGGGAAAGATTGCAACAGAATATGTCTTTCAGAATCTGGAGTCTTTTGTAGAAGAATATGAAATTCCCGTCGGCAGAACGAAGCCCTGGGGAACAGCTCATGCTGTTCTGTGTGTTTCCAGCCAGGTAAACGAACCATTCATTGTTATAAATGCAGATGATTTTTACGGGAGAGATGCTTTTGAAAAGGCTTTTCATTTCTTAACCAGGGAGGCTAATGATCGTACCATGGGCCTGATAGGTTATGAACTTTCGAAAACTCTTTCTGAAAACGGTTCTGTCAGCCGGGGTGTTTGCAAAGTAGATGATAAGAGTAATCTGGTGGAGATTGCAGAAAGAACAAAGATTTTCCGTGAAGGAGGGAAAATAGTATTTGAAGAGAATGGTTCTACAACAGAAGTGCCGGTTGACTCTAAAGTATCCATGAATTTCTGGTGTTTTACCCCAAAAGTCTTCCATATTTGTAAAGAAATCTTTAATATTTTCCTGAAAGAGAATATAAACCAGCCAAAAGCCGAAATTTACATTGTGGATGTGGCTGCATCATTTATTAAAATACCGGGTAATGTATTAAGGGTTATTCCAACACAGGCAAAATGGTTTGGCGTTACATATAAAGAAGACGCACGAGGCGTGGAGAAGGAAATCAGGACGCTGGTAGATCAGGGAGAATACCCGCAAAGTTTGTGGGGAGCAGGTATATGATGGGGAGAAACAGCAATTTTTATGCTGCTGAAATAAATATTTTTTTTAAGAGTGCAAGTTGTAAAAGTGACATTGTTTTTAATATAATCACTATAATATTCCTTCAATGGACTAATTTTTACCCAACTTCTACGTTTTTAAATCGTACTATAAAATAAATGTTGGTGAAAAAACTCCTTTTGGTAAGTTCCCTGCTTTATGCCGTAAATACCTATTCGCAGGGGGTATTAAAGAATGTAAGTATTGAACTTTTCGGGGGCCTGGCAAATTACCAGGGAGAATTACAGGAAAATACCTACACTTTTTCTCAGGCCAGACCAGCAGGTGCATTAGGATTATCCTATGCGCTTACAGAGAAACTTTCTGTGAGGGGACTCGTGACTTATGGAAATATACAGGGTTCAGACAGTTACAGTACAAATTCTTTTCGTCGTCAGCGAAACCTAAGTTTCTATTCAAAAATTTATGATGCCAGTTTAACGGGTGTTTATGAGATTTTTGATATCATGGAAAAGAGATATACACCCTATATTTTTGCCGGAATTTCTGTTTTTAATATGGGTCCTTACACCTACGACTCCTTAGGTAATAAGATTGGGTTACGTAAGCTGAGTACGGAAGGTCAGGGATTACCGGAGTACCCGGATAGGAAAATGTATAATCACCAAAATATTTCTATTCCATTTGGAGCAGGCATACGGTTTGCGGTAACCCGCAACATTTCATTGGGTTGGGAGTTTCGGTTTCATAAAACCTTCACTGATTATATAGACGACGTTAGTACAGCTTATGTAGATCCGGTAATATTACTCGCTGCGAAAGGTTCAAAAGCGGTTGAAATGGCATATCGCGGCGGTGAACTTAAGAATGGTAATCCTATATATCCCGCAACCGGTTTACAAAGAGGTAACCCTAAAACCAAGGACTGGTTTTATTTTTCAGGAATTACGGTTAGTTACCGTTTGTTTAATGACCGTGATTTTAGCCAGGGTATTATGAAACGGGGAATACCTTGCCCCAGGAATGTTTATTAAAGTATTTTTGGTTGAATATTTATCGGGTTATTCATTTTTAAAGTACATTGTTATCAGGAAGGAGATATCATTATAAGAGATTTTCCTGAAATTCATTATCTCTCCATAGTATCAACGCATACAAAACGACTCTCTTATTGCTGGGGAATCCAAAAAGGATTGCTATTTATCAGGAAAAACAGCAAATCAAACAGGACCCGCAAAAGCATTTTTCATCGCGTATTGCTTGATTATGGTATCCAATCGGCTTATTTCACTTGATGCCCTGCGCGGCTTTACCATTGCCGCTATGATAATGGTAAACTTTCCGGGAAATGAACAATATGTATTCTTTACGCTGAGGCATACCAAATGGAATGGTTTATCTTTTACAGACACTATTGCTCCTTTATTTCTTTTCGTGGTTGGCGTTTCCATTGTATATGTATATACGAAAAGATTGGGTTTGGGGGTTCACAAACCCAGCTTGTACCAAAAAATAGCCTTCCGTTCGTTTAAGATTTTTGCAGTAGGCGTGTTTCTTAATCTTATGCCCGATTTCGATTTCAACAATTTGCGGTGGACCGGAACCTTGCAGCGAATTGCCCTGGTGTTTTTATTTTGTGCCTTATTATTTCTTAATACCAATTGGAAACAACAGGCCTGGATAGCAGCAGTGTTGCTTTTGGGCTATTGGTTGGCGTTAACCTTAATACCAACACCCGGAGAGGGAAAAGTGATCCTTGAACCGGGAGCTAATATTGTTGCATGGGTGGATAGTAAGCTTCTTCCTGGTAAGATGTGGCAGGGTACCTGGGATCCTGAAAGTATTTTGAGTACTATTCCTTCTATTGTAACAGGCATAACCGGGATGTTAGCCGGCAGGCTGATGATCAGCACTTTTTCTCCGAATGAAAAGGTGAACTATATGATGACTGTCGGATTGTTGGCAGTTGTTGCCGGTTACTTTTGGGGTCTAACCTTTCCTGTAAATGAAAACCTTTGGACCAGCTCTTTTGTACTTGTTACCTCTGGATTGGCCTCCTTATTATTAGGCGCCATGTTTTTTGTTGTTGACATTCTGGGAATTAGAAAAGGTGCCCAACCAGGTATCATTTTTGGTGCTAATGCCATTACCGTTTATGTTCTCGCCGATGTTTTTGCTTTGTTTTTTTATCGTGCCGAATTTAGAGGATTACCATTAAACGAGTTGGTCGTGAATCAAATAGTGCAATGGGGAATATTGCCTGAACTGGCAAGTTGGTTATACGCACTGGCTTTTGTTGCCTTTAATTTTATACCTGCGTATTTTATGTACCGAAAGAAAATCTTTATAAAACTTTAGCACCAATTATTTTAAAACATCCAGTACCGTGTACATTTTTCGTATTAAGGTTGAGGCGGAGCCGTTATAATTGTTTATCAGGAAAGAGAATATATATATCTTTCCTCCCGATTGATGAATTCCTGTAAAGCCTTTAACGTTCTTAATGGTACCGCTTTTCATCTTTATTCCATTATAGGTGGGGAGAGTACGGAAAAGAAGGTTAAACCACGGTTGCGTGTATGCATACTGCAGCACCGCAACCTGACTATGCGTAGTAACACGATTCAGGGGTGAAAGCCCTGAACCATCTACGATATTGATTTCCCTGTCTGAAATACCTCTTTGCTTCCAAAAATCTTTTATCACGGTTACTCCTGAATCACTAATACCAATACCTTGTTCTTTAGCAGAAATCGTTTTCAATATAGCCTCACCGTAAAGGTTGATACTTTTTTGATTGAACCAATAAATAATAGAATCCAGGGGGGGAGATGAAATAGTATGAATGGTTTTATATTTTTCGGAAAAGCTGTTACCGGTAAATTTCAATTTTGGCAAACTGTCGGATAGCGCAGTTCCAATTAAGTTTTCAGCCAGTTCACCCGCAAACTGAAGTGCCCCTGACCTAAAAGCGCCTGATATGCCAAACCCATTTTCATTTACCGGAATCGTACCTTTTATTATACCAGAGTTATCCTTCAGGTTGAAATAGATATAGGCCTTATCTCCTGTTCCCTTAGCAGCAGAAGTTACAAGGGAATGGAGGTCGTAATCATATAATTTTGGATTTGTTCCTGTTATGGATACAGGATCGCCTATGTTTTTCCCTGAGCGGAGTAATACATCGTATTGGTTTTCCCGCCAGTTTAATTTTTGCGCAGAAGCACCATAATAATTTCCGATATCCTGCCATACCCAGCCATCAGGTATTTCGTCTAAGTCCCGGTTTTTATTATTAATTACAATAGTGTTGATTTTCCTACTGTTTTCCATGAGTCCGTTTATGATATCGTTCATTATTCTTTCGGCTTTTGTATATTCCCAGCGTTCACTCCCCAGGGTAGGATCTCCTGATGGAAAGATATAAAGTGTATCGGATTCGGGATTGGGATCAACAGCAAAACGAGTTATATATTTAAAGTCTTTGCCAAGAATAGCCAAAGCAGCTGCGCTGGTCATAACTTTTTGTGTGGAGGCAGGAACAAGCCCAATCTTGCTGTTTTTATCAAATACCACCTTCCCGGTTGAGGCTTCTATTACAAACAGCGAACTGATGGCATGCTCTAATTGACTATCTTTTTCAAATTTTGAAAATGCTTGCTGTAATTGTTGTGTAACATTTTGAGCCTGAATAGATAAAGAGGAGAGACAGATAAAGAATATTTGAAGACCGGGTACCCATATGTTCAATGGGTTAGTTTTCTTTTTTAAGAGAAAGTATCTGGCGTTCATCTTTGCTGTTATTTGTTTTAGTTTACCTGGCAAACAGAGAGTCAATTTTAATTGAAGTTATGGAACAGGCTTCAAAACAGGAAATGCACTTCAAAGGGTTAGTTGTTTTGTCTTTTATTCAAAAACTTATATATTTGTTTTAGGCAGGTCCGCTTATGAGTTATTCAAATCGCGATATAGACAACGATCAGTTTTTGCTTCAACAAGTGGAGCAGGGTAACGCACCTGCATTCAATACCTTATTTGAAAAATACTGGCAAAAGGCCTATTCGGACGCGTTTAAACGTTTAAAAAATCACGACGATTCCAGAGACATTGTACAGGATATTTTTACTCATATATGGCTTAATAGAGCAACTCTTCATATTGAATGTTTACCCGCATATTTAAATATTGCTGTTCGTAATAAAGTTCTGAAATTACTGTCTAAAAAGAAAAATGCCCATTTTTTTTTTGAATTTTATAAATACATTCCAAAAGAAAGCCTGCGTGCAGACTCAGATTTGTTATGGAAAGAATTTATGAAATCCTATGAAGCGTTAATTCAACAATTGCCTCCCAAACGACAGGAAATATTCCGGCTGCGCTATCATGCAGATAAGTCAACAAAGGAGATAGCGAAGCAACTGGGAGTAACCCATAAAACGGTACAGAATCAAATTGGCAAAGCAATTGATACCCTGAAAGGTTCATTATCCCGAATCCTTTCGATAGTAATTATCCTTCTGAAATTATTCTTTTAATTTTTTTTGGTTTAGAGTGGGACTTTTTTGTTTTAAAAGGTCATATATCAGAGCATGTTGTTATTGCTTAGAAGTTATTATGGATAAATCCTATATTTTAAAGTTGTTACGCAAGTACCAGGAAGGGCATTTGACGGATGAGGAACATCATTTTTTATTGAGTTATTATAATCTGTTTAGTATCGAGCCTGATGTAATGGAGACCCTTGATCGGGAGCAGAGAGAGCATTTAAAAAAGGACATCCAATCTGTTGTTTGGGATCGGGTTTATGATGCAGGGATGGGGGATTCGAAGGTGAAGTATATGCAAAACCGATGGGCTAAGATTTCAGTGGCGGCAGCAGTTATAGTAATTGCATTGGCAGCCGGTATCTTTTATCTGAATAAAGACCCGCAGCAAAATCAGCAAGTGGTGGCACAAGTTCCGGAAACAAAAGAAAATAGTCTGATTTTTTTACCGGATGGAAGTAAGGTCATCATAAACGGGGATGGCAAATTGAATTATCCGTCCACCTTTGACGGACATACCAGCCGTGAAGTGACCTTAGAAGGGGAAGCTTATTTTGATATAAAATACGATACTTCCAAGCCTTTTATTGTTCATAGTGGCAAATTGAAGACCATAGTTATGGGTACTGCTTTTAATGTTAGATCTGTTGGAGCGGAAGATAAAATAACAATTACGGTTACTCGTGGTAAAGTAAAAGTGGTAGACCAGAATAGAGATGAAATGATTGCTATTCTAACGCCAAATCAGCAGATTATTTACAGCAGAAAAGCCGTAACAGCAGAAAAAAAAGAAATAGAGAATAGTGATAAAATAATCAGTTGGAAAAAGGAAAGAGACATCCGTTGCGATAATCTTACCCTCACGGAAGCTGCCGGATTATTGGAAGATCAATATAAAGTTAAGATACTGATTGATAAGGCAGTAATACAATCACAGCGCTTTACTGCAACCTTTCCAAAAAATGAAAGCATAGAACAGGTGCTGAATAGTATTTGCGAATTTAATGGATTGGTATACAGGTACGACAAGACCACCAACACTATAAAAATTAATGATAAATAAAAAGTAATAAACAACCCCAACCAAGAAAGTAATCAAATGAAATTAAAACTATTAATAACCCGGGGAAAAACGGGCTGCTCCGGCCCTTAATTTAAAAACACCTCTGAAAAAAGTCAGAGGTGCATAGTCTGTGCAACGACTGCCATCGGTGCATAGATTGTTTTAAATTTTCCCGCAAAGCGGAACTCTATTATTCATTTAAAACGATTCAAAGCTATGAATCTTTATTCAGTTTCTGAAAAAAAGGGATCATTTTTCAGAATATCAACCAGGAATAGGTTTTTGAGTAAAAAGCCTCTTGCCCGTAGTATAATTAAAATAATGCGAATCAGTATTGTAACGGCTACATTGCTTATCACTACATCGGCGCAATTGTTATTTGCATCTCCCGTTAACAGCCAGACCTTGGATCAGGTTAGTGTGCTTATGGGATTAGAAAATGAAACGCTGGTTCAGGCCTTTCAAAAAATTGAGTCCCAAAGTCCATTTTATTTCATGTACCGGAAGGAAGATGTAAGGCATTTTGGAGAACTCAATGTTAAAAGTGACAAGCGTAGTGTAGCGCAGTTTTTAAAAATTATTTTATCCGGCACAGGGCTCACTTATCGTCAGGTTAATAATCAGGTATTAATTCTTTCGGAGAGAAGAAGCGACCGGGGGGTCATGACGGGAATTACAGCCAGCCCCACACGAATGGAGTATTATTCCTTATTCAATACGCTGATACGTGGACGGGTAACAAATGCAGGCGGCGAACCTTTGATTGGCGTTAGCGTTACGGTAAAAGGAACCGGTGTGGGTACCTCTACAGATGAACAGGGAAATTATGCTATTGATGTACCCAATAACGGTGTATTGGTATTTTCTTATGTGGGCTTTGAAAAAAAAGAGATTTCCATCAGTGGACAATCTTCTGTGAATATCATCCTTGAATCCGGCACCTCAGAATTAGAACAGGTGGTAGTGGTAGGATATGGAACGCAAAAGAAAAGAGACCTGACAGGTTCTGTAAGTAGTATTAAGGGTGATGAGGTAACCCAATTGCCTACACAACGGGTAGACCAGGCATTACAAGGACGCGCTGCGGGAATTATGGTGTTGAACACAGATGGGGCGCCGGGTGGAAACACCACGATCCGTGTAAGAGGAATCAATTCCGTTAATGGGAATAACAGTGCGCTCATTGTCATTGACGGATTGCAGGGCGGAGATTTGATGTCTCTCAATCCCGGTGATATTGAATCCATTGAGGTTTTGAAGGATGCATCGGCAACCGCCATTTATGGCTCTCAGGGCGCTAATGGAGTAATCTTAATTACAACCAAGGCGGGAAAGAAAGGGAAACCTGTGATTACTTATAATTATGACCTTGGAACAGCAACAATGGCGAAAAAAATGCCTTTGTTGAACGCTGCCGATTATGCAAGGAATATCAATGCCATAGCCCTATCAAAGAATGGTGGCGGAATTAATCCTCAACCTATTTTTTCTGAATCCGAAATTTCAGCTTTTGAAAAAAATGGTGGAACGGACTGGCAGGATGTAATTTACAGAAATGCAACCACTCAAAACCATCAGTTATCTGTGAGCGGTGGTACAGACCGATTGAATTACAGAATTTCCGGAGCTTATCTGGATCAGCAGGGGATATTGCTGAACTCCGCCTATAAACGTTTTTCTCTCCGTGCCAATTTGAAGGCAGATATAACAGACTGGGCCAGTTTTAGTATTAACTGGGATGGTGCAAAAGAAAAAACCAATTCCGTGTTGTTTGGAAATACAACAGACTGGCCTAATAATCCCATTGGCGCCGCAACCAGGTTTTCACCCACTGTTTCCGTATATAATGAGGATGGGACGTATAGCAGAGCTGCCCTTCGATATGGAAACCCAACACTCTGGAATCCTATGGCAAGCGCTGTGGAACCCGAGAGTGACAATAGTACCGTAAGAAATAATGCAAATGCATTTCTGGACTTTAAAATTCTGAATGGATTGTCGCTTAGGATAAGTGGAGGAGCTATGATCACCAATCAGAATAATCTCGGTTTTTACAATACAAAAACATTTATCGGTATGCAGGGCAACGGATCAGGTTCGCAGTATGCCGGGAAGAGTGAGTTTTACCAAAACTCCAATATCCTCACCTATGACAGAAATTTTTCCAAACATCGTTTAACCTTTACCGGTGTTGTGGAGCAAAAATATTTTAAAGACTATTATTCCACTATTGATGCCAGTGATTTCCTGAATCAGCAAACCAATGTCAATGATTTTTCGGGAGCTAATATCAAAACGATAGGGTCTTCCTATACTGACAGAGTGATCAACTCCTATCTGGGAAGAGTGAATTATGTATTTGATGATAAATATCTTTTAACTGCAAGTTATCGGGCAGACGGATCATCCGTATTTGGAAAAAATAATAAATGGGGTTATTTCCCGTCTGTGGCGCTCGCCTGGAGAGCTTCAGAAGAGAATTTTATTCAGAATTTAAATGTGTTCACCGACCTCAAAATACGCGGAAGCTGGGGGGTAACGGGCAGCCAGGCTATTCAACCTTATCAAACGTTGGCGAGGATTGTTTCGGGGAGTAATTATCCGTATGATGGTGGGGATGCCTCTAATATAGGTTTTGATATTTCTTCCGCGGCAAATCCATTTCTTAAATGGGAAAGCACCGAACAACTGAATGTAGGTGTGGATATATCGGTGTTGAATGGAAGATTAACCTTTACCGGAGATTATTATAATAAAACCACCCGGGATTTGTTGATGCCAAGAGGGCTACCGGCTTATACGGGATTAAGAAGTATTATTGACAATGTAGGTTCGATGCGTAATAGAGGAGTGGAGTTAGCACTGGGAGCAGATCCTGTATCCGAAGAAGATTTTAAGTGGCATACTGCTATCCAGGCCTCTTTCAATAGAACAACGGTATTAAATCTTGGACAGGATAAACGGATTGGCTATAGGGCCGGAGGATCAGGACAAGGTACCAATAATCCTTTCATGTTTCTGGTTGTGGGTGAACCTTTCGGGCAGATGTATGGATGGAAATATCTGGGTGTGTGGAGTACAAAAGAAGCACAGGAAGCTGCAGAATATGGGCAACTTCCGGGAGATCCTCATTACTTTGACAAAGACGGAGATAAAAGGATTAATATAAAAGATACAACTGTAATCGGAAATTCAATGCCCAAATGTATTTTCGGGTGGAGTAATCAAATTACTTTTAAGAATTTTGTACTCTCTTTTCTGATTCAGGGAACACAAGGTAATAATATTTTTAATGTAGCCAGAATTGCGTTAGATGCGGCAGATGGCACGAGCGAACGTTTATTAAACCGGTGGGCTATTGACAATCAGACTTCTGATATACCGGGTATCATAGATGCCCGAACCAGAGAGCAGGCAGCCCTTGTTAATAAAATTTCATTTCCTTCCAGTTCTGGAAATACCTTGTCCCGATATGTTGAAGATGGATCTTATTTCCGCCTGAAAAACATAACGCTTGCATACAATATTCCCTCATCCGTTTTACGAAATATAAAATTTAGCGGAGCCAGTATTTATGTGAGTTCAATGAACCTGGTAACGATTACAAATTATACCGGGTACGACCCCGAAGTAAGTTCGTATCGGGGAAATGATGCTCAGCTGGGGTCAGATTATAATAATTATCCTTCTTCAAGAACGATTAATATTGGTTTGAAGGTCTCATTTTAAAATATTTGACAATGAAAAATTATATCATCCTATATAAAAAGTTTTGTATTATTTCTGCAATCCTTCTGGTGGCCACTACCTCCTGCAAGAAATTGAATGAAACCCCTAAAAGCTTTGCCACACCGGAGAATTTTTATACTACTCCCGCGCAAATAGAGGCTGTTTTTGCTTCATCTATGAACACTTTATGGGATTCCTGGACAAATTATAGTTATGGAATGTCCGTTTTTAGAAATGATGATCAGTTGGATGGCGGGGACCTAAATATCACGGAAAATTGGGGCAGCGGATTCTGGAGCGCACATTATAAAGCTATTCTGAATTTGAATGCAGCGATCAAGGCGCTTAACATTGGCAATTTAGAGGGAATTCCCCAATCTGATATGGATGTTTTAATGGGGCAGGCAAAGATGTTGAGAGCCTATAATTATTTTATGCTGGTGCGCATGTTTGGAGATATCCCTCTTATTACTGAAAGTATAGAAGATCCTATTCATGCTGAGATTAACCGCGCCACCACTGCAGAAGTATATAATTTAATAACAGCCGATTTATTAGAGGCTGTAGCGAAATTACCCGCTTCATGGCCTTCCGCACAGCGGGGCAGACCTGCTGCTGATGCTGCAAAGGGGTTGCTGGCAAAAGTATATCTAACCATGGCCTCCTATCCGCTTAACAAAACAGAGAATTATCAAAAAGCGGCAGAAATGGCTGCCCAGGTAATACTGTCCGGGCGGTATTCTTTGGTTCCCGACGTGCATGAAGTATTCAGCCTGAATACCAAGTACGGGCCCGAAATGATGTGGAGTTTTAATTCCAATTATGAAGACCTGGCTACGGATCCCCAAATATGGACGGATATGGACGGATGGGGTGACTTTTCTGCTGATCCTGTTTGGGTGGGAAACTATCCGGATCAACCCAGAAAATATGCATACGTGCAGGTAGTTTCTAAAGAGGGGGATAACTATCTGGATATAGGCGCCTTGCCAGGAATAAAAAAGTACCTGTACGATACAGATGATGACTACGAGTCCGGAAGGTCAGTGGTAAATATTCCCATTTTAAGGTATGCAGATGTGCTTTTGATTTTCGCAGAGGCAGATAATTTGGCCAATAACGGACCCACTCAGGAAGCGGTGGATGCTGTAAATCAGATCATCAACCGGGCTAATGGAAATATAAATAATCCGGGAGATCCTTTGGCAACTCCTGGGATGTCTAAGGAAGATTTTGATGCGAAAGTGATTCAGGAGAGGAATCTGGAACTTTGTTTCGAATTTGACCGTTGGTTTGATCTGATTCGTAAGCATATTCTGAAGGAGATGAATAATCCGGAGGTTCAACAAAATTTTTCGGAAGAGGATTATCTGTTCCCTATACCCTCAGACGATATCAGATTAAATCCGGCTTTAACTCAAAATCCAGGATATAATTAACAGCAATTTTCCAACATATACGAAAATAATGAAGAAGAAGTTTTTTCAATATATCCTTTTTTATTTGATGCTTTTTCTCTGCCATGGCGGAGTTGCGCAGATAAATAAAGTATGGGCCTTAGGGGATGGAGAGAAAGTGTTTCGTGACGATCTACATCATCCCTCTAGGCAAAAAAATTTAACCTGGGATGGTACAACCATTCGATTGCAGGGAGGATATAATGAAGTGCTTGCCTTTCAGATTATTGTGGAAAGCGGAGCTAAGGGAATCAATCATCTTGAGGTTTCCGTGGATGCCCCATTGAATCAAAATTCTGGCAGGATAATCGGAGCAAATACACTAAAATACGGTGATGGGGGGACTATAGAACTCTTTTCGGAACATTATCTCCTGGTTAAAGACTCTACGCATCCCAACTGGTTTTATGGCTCTGCGGCAGCAGCTCCAAAAAAAATGACCGGATGGATTCCGGATGCTCTGATCCCGCTGGATGCATTAAGCGGAAGTGGTGGATTCCCGAATCAGGTTGCGCCTCATTCAAACCAGGGATTCTGGGTAGATGTGTACCTGCCAAGAGACCGGAAAAATTATCCAAATGGAATATATACCGGTTCGGTAAATATTATGCAGGAAGGCAAATCTGTTTTCCAAATGACACTTGAGGTTACTTTACTTCCCTATTACCTGCCCGATGAAAACAAAACCAATATCTGGTTATTCACCTCTAATTCAAGTGTGTACGGCTATTATCCTCAAATGTCGCACCGACAGGTAGATGAGATGTTGAAGTTTGAAGGACATCGGCATCGCATTGAGGTTACAGGGGGTTTTGAGGTAAATGGTCGTCCATTTAGTGAGGAGAAAATGGAGGAATATAAATCTTACCTGAATGGAGATGCTTTTACTCCTTCAGCAGGATATCATGGGCCGGGGCAGGGGATAGGTGAGAAACTCTTTCCTATTGGAATGTATGGATCTCCGGTGTTGGGAGATAATAAAGCCCAGATTCAGCAGCAGTCTGATTTATGGGTGACCTGGTTTACAAAGAACGCTCCGGCAGTGACTTACTTTTGGTATATGACCGATGAACCGGGTCGTAATAAATATCCTTGGATCAGGGAACGCGCAAGATGGGTTAAAGAAAATCCTGGTCCGGGTCGCTCACTACCCACTTTTACTACAACGGGTTTCAATAGCGACCTGTCTGGTGCAATAGATATTTGGGCAGCATTTAATGGTGTAGATCTGAAGGTATTGTCTGAAATCAGGATGAAAGGTGGAGATCACTGGTTCTATAACGGAAACAGACCCCGCTATGGTTCTGTAATTCTGGAAGGTGCAGCTGTTGATTTGCGTGTTAATAGTTGGATTTTATATAAGTATGATATTCATACTCATTTTATTTGGCATGGTACACATTGGGATCATAATGGCCAAGGTCCCAAAAAAAATCTTCATCAGAATATCTTTAATAATCCGCTCACTTTTATTAATGACCAGATGGAGTTTGGAAACGGTGATGGTATTATTTTTTATCCCGGACACATGCCTTTTTTTCCATCTGAGGAGAGAGGATTGAATCGGATTATTCCCTCTATACGTTTAAAAAATATCAGAAGGGGTCAGCAGGATGCGCTTATCATGTGGATGGCTGAGCAAAAAGTGGGTAAGCAACGGGTAATCAATTTGATTGGCCGGGTAGTACCTAAAGCCTTGAGCGAAGTTTCAATGAAGGAGGCTGTTCCCTGGTCTCAGTACGGTGATGATTACGAAAAAGTACGACAGGAGTTAATACAACTATTGCTGAAGTAAGATTCTTTATAATAATTATGTAGTGACTTACAGTTGGTATTGGATATTTTCAATGGACTTTAAATTATTGCATTCATGAAAAATAATCGAAGAAAATTTCTGAAGCTATCGGGTCTTACAGGAATAGGCGCCATGACGGGTATGGTTACTAAGGGAAAGAATTCTGATTGGGA
>CAZFGP010000070.1:17631-21538 GCA_964518685.1 uncultured Terrimonas sp. | reverse complement strand
GTAAGACTTTCCTCAATAACCTTAATTTTTGCTTCGGCATCAGCCAATTTTCTCCTTTCCAAATCCACCACTTCCTGTTTGGCATTGGTTACAAAACGTTCATTATTCAGCTTTTTGAGTACAGAAGAAAGAAACCCTTTTTGATACGCTAAATCTTTTTGAAGTTGTTCCTTCTGTTCCTCAAAATCAACCTGTACCTCAGCGGCAATATGATACTTGTCTTTCCCAACCACAAGACTCATTGTTGTCGCTACATTAGCGCTATTAAAATAGATTGCTGAAGCATTAACCTGTTTGCTCAGGATATCCTTTACCAGAGCATAGTTCTCCGCTTCTTTGGTTTCAATATAGAGTGCAATTGTTTCTTTTGAAGGTATCTTATTCTTTACTCTTGCATCGCGCAAAGCGGTTACAGATTGCTTCAACAATTCTCCTTTCAACAATATGGTTTTGTCAATACCCGCGGAAGTTTTCATTTGTGATACACATAAATCCTCCTCTTTTTCTCCTAACAAATGATATATTTCCTCCGTGATGAAAGGCATATAAGGGTGCAGCAATTGCAGTAATTCATTAAAAAAAGAAACGGTTCGGGTATATATTTCCGCAGAAACCGGTTGTTCAAAACCAGGCTTCACCCATTCTAAATACCAACTGCAGAAATCATCCCATATCAACGAATAAATGGTTTTTAAGGCTTCACTCAATCGAAATTCACTAAATAGTTTTTCTACTTCCGCTTTCACTTCATGGAGTCTGCTCTCAAACCAATCTATTGCAAACCTATCTGTTGCCGCAACCTGAGCATTCGTTTTCTCTCCCCATATTTTAACCAGTTTGAGGGCGTTCCACAATTTATTATTAAAAAATTTTCCCTGTTCAAGAGATGCATTATCAAATAACAGATCGTTGCCGGCCGGAGAAGAAATCATAATGCCAAAACGCACTGCATCAGCGCCGTATTCTTCTATGAGTTGCAGCAAATCGGGAGAGTTGCCCAATTGCTTACTCATTTTACGCCCCTGCTTATCACGCACCATTCCTGTAAAATACACATCTCTGAAGGGGACGGCTTTTTCCATCGGCGCTTCCTTGTTGTATTCTAATCCTGCCATAATCATACGTGCCACCCAGAAAAAAATGATATCCTGACCAGTCACCAAAACCGAAGTTGGATAATAGTACCGTATGTCGGCATTACCCGGATTTGAAATCCCTTTAAAGACTTCCATAGGCCATAGCCAGGAAGAAAACCAGGTATCAAGTACGTCTTCATCCTGTTTCAGCTTTGCCTCCCTGCCGAATCGTGTATGATACAACTTTTTGGCCTCACTTTCATTTTCAGCCACTACCATCTTCCCATTATCGTCATACCACGCCGGAATCTGCTGCCCCCACCACAATTGGCGACTGATGCACCAGTCTTTTACATTTTCAAGCCAGTAACGGTAAGTAGCCAAAAACTTGTCTCCGGGATGTATCCTGATATTCCCATCAAGCACCGCCTGAAGAGCGGGCGCTGTTAGTTCTTTCATCTTTAAAAACCACTGAGTTGAAATTCGTGGTTCAACCACTACCCCTGTTCGCTGACTAAATCCCAACCGCGTTGCATATTCTTCCTCCTTTACAATATACCCCTGCCGGGAAAGTTCAGCGATAATGTTCTTACGGGCAGCAAACCGTTCTTCACCAACATAAATCAGTGCTTCCTTACTCAGCGTTCCATCAGCATTGAGGGTATCCACCACTTCAAGCTGGTATTTTATGCCCAGATTATAGTCATTAATGTCGTGTGCAGGCGTTACTTTTAAAGCACCGGTACCAAAAGCCGGATCAACATACTCATCAAAAATAAAAGGTATGTTTCTATTGATCAATGGCACTACAGCTCTCGCCTCTCTCAAATACGCATAGCGTTCATCGTTAGGATTAACACAAACGGCGGTATCTCCCATAATTGTCTCCGGTCGCTGGGTGGCAATCACTATTCCTTTTTCTCCGGTTACGGGGTTTACCAATTCCTCTCCCGCCTCATTTATTACCGCATATCGGATATAATACAATTTCCCCTGCACATCCCTGTATTCCACTTCCTCATCACTGAGTGCCGTCATTGCAGAAGGATCCCAGTTAATCATCCTGGCGCCTTTATAAATCAGTTCTTTATTATACAAATCGGTAAACACTTTCATTACCGCCTTATAATAATCCGCATCCATTGTAAAGGTTACCCTGTTCCAATCTACACTGCATCCTAATTTTTCTATTTGATTATAAATGATGCCACCATATTTTTCTTTCCACTCGTAGGCATATTTTAAAAATCCGGATCTGCTCAGGCTGTTCTTATCAATTCCTTTTTCCCGAAGCATTGCCACCACCTTAGCTTCTGTAGCAATAGAAGCATGATCACTGCCTGGCACCCAGCAGGCATTGAATCCATTCATCCGTGCTCTGCGTATCAGAATATCCTGCACGGTTTCATTAAGGGTATGACCCATGTGCAACACTCCGGTAACATTCGGCGGGGGTATAACTACCGTATAAGGAGGTCGTTCATCGGGAATGCTGTTGAAGTAATTTCTTTCTGCCCAATGTCTGGTCCATTTTTCCTCGACAGAGGATGGGGTATAATTTTTACTCAGTGATTCCATAAAATGGACAAAGGTAAAAATAATTAGGGGTGAATGGACAGAACAAGGTGGTTGTCTGTTCAAAATTTTAAAAAAGAGAATACCGGGGAAGTAAGAGAAAATAGGATACCTCCTGATGCCAAAATTCAATCCTGTAAACCAATAACCTGAATATACAAAATAGCTCTTCCCTTTTCAGGGAAGAGCCACCTTAATACAATTACTTTACCAGGAGAGGTACGTGATGAGTGCAATCGCTGCATAGACCAAAATAACAATCATAGCGATTTTGACACCTTCACTTAAATGCAATGAGTTGAAAAGCTTCATAATTGATGATTTTAAGATGAAAAAATCAGGAACGGATTATTAAAGCTTTCAAAGGAGAAAAGGGACTTAACTTCGTGCGGTATAATTCAATACGTTAAGATGGTGTATCAAATGATGATAGGTTTCAAACCTTATCATCTCATATTTGGATTTACTCAAAGATAAGCAATTTTGAAAGACGAAAGAACACTTATTGTGTTTCTATCACCACGATATAAACATAATGTTTAATAACGTTTATATTATACTGCATGTCAGCGATTTATAACACATGAATAAAATAATCACGAAAGGATTTTACCTTTAATCAATTAAAAATCTGCCTTGATTTACGCAATAGTTGATATAGAAACCACAGGTGGGTACGCTTCGGCTAATGGGATTACAGAAATTGCTGTTATCATTCATGATGGAAATAAAGTAGTTGATCAGTTCGAAACCCTGATTAACCCATTACAACCTATCCCATTTTACATTCAGAAACTTACGGGCATTACGGATGAAATGGTTGCTGATGCCCCTGTATTTTCCGAGGTAGCAGAAAAACTGTACGTTCTCCTTAGTGATAAGATATTCATTGCACATAATGTAAATTTCGATTTTTCCTTTTTGAAACATCAGTTTCAACATTGTGGATACGATTTAAATACAAAAAAACTTTGTACTGTCCGACTTACGCGAAAGGTTTTTACAGATTTACCTTCCTATAGTTTGGGCAATATTTGTCGTTCGCTGGCAATTCCGATTGAAAATCGTCACCGGGCTACGGGAGATGCACAGGCCACCACCCTGCTTTTTGAGATGCTGCTGAATCACAATGCACAGCCACATATTGATCAGTTTTTAAAGAAATCTTCAAAAGAGCAATACCTGCCCTTAAATCTGTCAAGGGAACAAATTGACCAGCTACCCAATAAACCAGGGGTATATTATTTTAGAGATCA
>CAZFGP010000070.1:0-17621 GCA_964518685.1 uncultured Terrimonas sp. | reverse complement strand
CATAACGGAGCGGGAAGACAAAAGCAGGAATTCAGCAGAAATGTGTACCTCATCAGTTATCAGCTTTGCGGTACCGAATTGATGGCGGCTATTTTGGAAGAAACCGAAATAAAGAAACTCTGGCCCATTTACAACAGCAGCAGAAAACAAATAGATTTCCAATATGGTTTGTACGCTTTTAAAGATCAGAAAGGGTACATGCGACTGGCTATAGAACGAAAAAGAAAACATTTGCATCCCCTCCATACATTTGGATTGCTTGTGGAAGGTTACCAAATTTTATGGAGGCTGATAAAACGCTATCAACTTTCTCCAAAACTTTGTTTTGTAGATAAGTCTGCCGTTCCCACAGAAGACGAAGTTGTATATAGTAATCCTAAAATCTATAACCTTCGTGTTGAAGATGCTTTGGAATCTTTACAGGAAGAGCTTCCCTCCTTTGCCATTTTAGGAGAGGGAATAGAGCCGGAGAACCAAAGTTGTCTGCTTATTGAAAAAGGCAGGTTCTTCGGCATGGGGTATATACCTCAGCAAATGTTTCTAAAAGATATTCCAAAATTAAAAAAGAGGTTAACTCCTTATCCCGACAACGACTTTATTCGTCATTTGATCTTTCGTTTTGCAGAAAGTCATCCGGAAAACAGGGTGAACCTGGATTGATTAACTCTGGACGTAATTCACTGTTAATAGCATTCAAAGCTTTAGGCTTTGGGAAGCATTTGCATCGTCTTAACCAAAGCTTTTTAATTTTCCAAGTTTTTGTTTTCAATTACAGCCTTTAGTTTCGCATTTCTATGACAACATTTGCTCCTCAGATTGCAGAAAAACTGAATATCCGACTTCAACAGGCAGAAGCCGTTCTATCCCTTCTTTCCGAAGGCGCCACCATCCCGTTTATAGCACGCTATCGTAAAGACAAAACCGGCGCCCTGGATGAGGTGGTGATCCAACAAATTGACAACGAAAACAAAGCGATTCAGGCTTTTACCGATAGAAAAGCTGCTATTGAAAAATCCATTAGCGATCAGGAAAAAATGACGGAGGAACTGCAGCAAAAATTAAATAAGGCAACCACTCTTGCCGAACTGGAAGATATTTATCTGCCCTATAAGCCTAAACGCAGAACCAAAGCCCAGGTGGCGAGAGAAAACGGACTGGAACCACTGGCCATATTAATTTTAGAACAGAAGGAGATTAACCTCGAGCAGGAATCTGAAAAATTCTTCAATGAGAAAATCAGCACGGTTGAAGACGCTCTTCAGGGTGCAAGGGATATCATTGCCGAAATGGTGAATGAAGATGCACAGGTACGCGCCAAAATGCGAAAGTTTTTTGAAAACCATGCCAGCGTTCTTAGTAAAATAGTAACCGGGAAAGAAACAGAGGGCATTAAGTTTAAGGACTATTTTGATTTCAGCGAGCCGGTTTCAAAAATCCCCTCTCACCGTATTCTGGCAGTTCTCCGGGGATTCCTTGAAGGCGTGCTTAGGCTGGAGATAGCGCCCGAAGAAGAACAGGCTGTGGAACAAATAGAAGCTCTTTTTATAAAGGGACTTTCGGAGAGCAGCGTTCAGGTAAAAAAAGCCTTAAAAGATGCCTATCGCCGTTTGCTGCAACCGGCTCTTGAAACTGAATTTCGCACCCTCTTAAAACAGAAGGCAGACGAAGAAGCGATAAATGTTTTTGCAGAAAACCTGAAGCAACTTCTGTTGAGCTCTCCCCTGGGCAGCAAAAGAGTACTGGCTATAGATCCGGGCTATCGAACCGGTTGTAAAGTAGTTTGCCTGGATGAAAAAGGAGGATTGCAACACAACGATCTGATTTACATCCACGAAGCAGGGAAACTTACTGCTTCGGAGTACACCATAAGGCATTTGGTTAAAACCTACCAGATCGAAGTCATTGCCATCGGCGATGGTACAGCCGGAAGAGAAACCGAACAGTTTGTAAAAAAACTGGGTTTGAGTCTCCCTGTATTCCTGGTAAACGAAGATGGAGCTTCCATTTATTCTGCATCTGAAACGGCAAGAGAAGAATTTCCTGATCACGACATTACGGTACGAGGCGCAGTAAGTATAGGCAGAAGGCTTATGGATCCTTTGGCGGAGCTTGTAAAAATTGATCCCAAAAGTATTGGTGTAGGACAATATCAGCATGATGTAAACCAATTCAGATTAAGAGAACGATTAGATCAAACGGTAGAGAGCTGTGTTAACCAGGTGGGCGTCAATCTTAATACGGCAAGCAGGCAACTACTGGCTTATGTAAGCGGAATAGGCAGTTCTCTTGCAGAAAATATTATCCGGTATCGAAATGAAAACGGCCGTTTTAAGAATCGCAGAGAACTGTTAAAAATTCCCCGGCTTGGTGAAAAGGCCTATGAACAGTGTGCGGGTTTTTTACGGATCCGGGAAGGCGACAATCCTTTGGATACCAGTGCTGTTCACCCGGAGGCCTACTCCCTGGTAGAACGTATGGCCAAAGACAAACAAGTAGATATCCAGTTGCTTATCGGAAATGAAAATCTTATAAAGTCTATTCCTCCCAAAGAATACATTGATCAGCAATTTGGCATCCATACTGTTCAAGACATCCTGAAAGAACTTCAAAAACCGGGATTAGATCCCCGAAGCGAAGTGCAGCAGTTTGAGTTTGCAGCCATCTACAGTATTGAGGAAGTGCATCCCGGAATGATTGTACCAGGAATCGTTACCAATCTCACGCGTTTTGGCGCCTTTGTGGATATTGGCGTAAAGCAGGACGGGCTGGTACATGTTTCTGAAATTGCCCATCAGTATATCCAGGATCCCGGTGAGGTGCTAAAACTTAATGACAAAGTGATGGTTAAAGTTTTGGAAATTGACCAGATACGTAAGCGTATTTCCTTATCCATTAAACAAACTCAGGAAGCACCGCAAAGGAAGGAATTCCGCAAAAATAACAACCGGCATTCTGAGAGAAAGGAAGACAAGCAACCCGATTTATCAGAAGCCACATTGAGTGATGCCCTGAGTGCTTTAAAGAAAAAATTTGGAAAAAATACGTAAAGAAAAACAAGCCGGAGAGTGTGAGAAATAAAATTCTTACCGCTCGATTAATTTGTTTGATTTTCCTTTACGTTTTACCAGATCAAAGGCATCAAACAATTCCTCCGCAGAATTATAAGCCCGGTATTCCAATTTATTATTATTCACCGTGATTACCTGATAAAGTTGCGTGTACACGGCCGTCTTATCCATCCAGGTATCCATGGCCACATCATGGTCTGTCATTTTGGGACCACTTACCGATACTACATACACAGTACCCGAAACTTCTCCTTTTTTCTCCATAGGAATATTTTTCATACCCCGTGCATAGGTGTGGTCATGACCCTGAAGCACCAAATCTACCTTATACTTATCAAAAAGAGGCTTGAAGGTGGCCCGCATCCTTTTATTATCCCGGGTAGTTTTTGTAGAAAATATCGGATGATGAAACACCACACAGGTCCATTTATTCGGATTGTGACTCAGCAAACTATCCATCCATATCTTTTGCTTTTGCAGATACTCATCTGATTCCTCTACCATATAAGCATCCAATGAAATAAAACGCACTCCCTGCACATCTGTATAATAGCAGGTTTCTTCCAGCCCTCGCGGGCCATTTTCCGGGAGCGTAAACTGATACCGCCAGAAAGGAGATAAGTCTTTCATAAACGCAGCTCGTCCATAATCATGATTACCCGGAGAAGGCATATTGTGTACTGTTGCATGAATAAATGATCCTGCCTCAAACCATTCTCCCCATTCCTCATCATTACTATCCCGGTTCACCAGATCACCGGCATGCAGCATCAGTTTTGCTGCCGGCATCCGCGCATACGCCCCACGAATAACCTTTGACCACATGGAGCGTAAACCCGTTTGGGCATCACCAAAATAGAGAAAAGAAAAGCCGTCGTTTTTATCGGATGTTGTTCTGAACTGGAACCATTCACTCCACTTATCACTACTACCTACGCGATAACTATACAAAGTATTGGGCTTTAGATTCTTAAAAACAACGGAATGATAATTTGCCTGTACACCTTTCCATTTTAAATCTTTATATGAGTCATCTCTTGAGAAAAGTGTTTCAGTACGCGCCGGTATTCGCAGAGCCTCTTTTACCGCTGATGGATTGGCATTGGCCGGCATTATTTCTGCAAAAGCCGCACTTATGGAAACGCTTGTTCTCCAGGTAACAGCAGCGGAGGTGGAAGGATCTTCTGTAACCGTTAGATTAATCCTATCAGGTTGTTCACCAGACGTATATGGATTAGCAAGATATTGGGAAGTAGTCGTAAGCGGAAGAAATAGCAACAGAAGGAAATATCTTATTACGGAAAGATCCACACTTTCGTTTTTTTTATTAAGAAGAAGAGGTAAAAAATTATTTTTTACTGAGCCATAACCTTTCTTGAGCATACCTGTAATTTTATAACTTCCTATTAAAATAAATAGCTTTAACCGAAAAGACTTCCCGATCCTGAAAATCACATATTACTTTTTGGTCCTGACACAAAAAAGTAATAAAAAAATCAAGGCTCCTGATAAGATGTTAAAAATTTACCTTCAAAGCTAATTTTTCTTTCCACATTTTTCCTATGCCATCACTCAAGACCTTTTGCAACTAAAATTAATTGTTCAATATACTATTCATAATTTTCTCCGGATTTATTTCTTTCTGAGACTTAAAAAAACATTGAAACTTATTCGTCCGATGGTTTCAGTTTACTAAACCAGTGAACAGCATTGAGATAATAAATTTTATCTATCACTGTATCAGGTAGTTTCAATCCACTGAATATACCTTCAAATGCTCCCGACCGCAGGGTATCCGACGTGCAGAAAAACTGCCAGTCCCTGAGCCAGGCTTCATGAACAAACCGTTCCATTTCAACCGATGTTTTTGAATCATCAGCAATCCGGTCTGTACCATAGATAAGCCTATCCTGATACCGAATAAAAAAATCATACACTTTTTGCCAGTCCTGCATGGCCTGATATTGAAGATGGGATATTCTTGCTGCTATATCTACTGCCATATTGGGAAACCGGTCCAGGCGTTTTGCCAGTTCATCTGTACTCCATTCCAGGCTGCCTAAGTGTGCTCCTATAAAACGCAAATCAGGATTCTGTTCCAACATACGATCTCTGGCACTAATCTGTTCTTCATAAGAAGGGAATTCGGGATGCAGGTACATATGAAATTCCGGATGGCGGGTAAAATAGCGTTTATCCGAATTGATAGTCATTTGATCTACCGGCAGCCAGCAATTTTTGGGCTCCCCTAAATGTCCGATTACGGGAATATTTTTCTGAATCAGGAAATCCCATATAGGTTTAAGCTTTGGATCATCTACCATCACCAGTTTACCCTCCCTGTTTCTTAATTCCATCCCAATATTCTTATACACTTTTACCGCAATAGCACCCTGTTGAAAAGATTGTTCTAATGTATCAATCGTTTGTTGTGCCCAGTTATCATTATTGAAATTCTGTACAGGGAAAGTAGTGGCAAAACTTACCCATTCAGGAAACATCTTCATCTGGCGAATAGCATCCTGTTGCTGAACAGCAATCCCCGGATCCTCATCCACAACAACCGAGAGCAGACGAAAATTGTCTTCCTTTGCCTGATGCACGAAAGCAGTGTCGGTGGTACGGATATGCACATGCGCATCTATTTTTGAAACTTTAGCAAAATCCTCTGTGGAATAGAAAGAAGGACCGGAAGGCGATTGTGAAACAGAAGTACAATGACAATTTAATAAAATACCTAAGCCGGCAGACCATAATTTAATATTCAAAATAATAACACGCATTATCTTCATCTATAAAAATACCACAGATGTGCTATTAAAACAGGTTTTTATGAAATAATTACACATCTGTGGAAAAGACAAGGCTTTATATGATTAATTGGAATTAAAAGCAGAAAACATTTTTCATATATCTATATACCGGATAGTTTAAAATAGTTTCTTCAACTCAATAGGGTTTCCCGGTTCCCTGCAACAACCACACTTTAGACCAGATATCATCCACTGCTGGTTGCAGATCCTGAACAGCTTCAGCAACATTTTCGCCGTTGAAATTATTTTCATTATCCCCGTATGGGAAACGAAGCGGAATTTTATCCTCTTTTGGCCCATTGATTATATTTTGTCCGAGTTTGGGAAATCCGGTTCTTCTCCAATTGAACCAGGCTTCAATAGTGGTAAAACTGGCAACCCATTTTTGGTTCATAATAGCTTCTATTTTATCGGAAGCGCTATTAAACTCATCTACTGCGTCAGACAAAAAGGTTTCTTTATCAAAACTTACTATTTGATGGTTTTCCGGATTGTACACTTTATTATCGCCATCGTTAATTGCAAACTGATCCAAAGAAGCACTTATTCCATTTCTGAAATAATCTGCTGCCGATCCGCTTATCCATCCTCTTTCGGCAGCTTCGGCTAATGCAAAATTAACTTCACTGGCTGAAATGAATACCAGCGGTAATAAAGAATTGGTATTGTCTCTGAACATATCGGTATAATAGGACGTAAAGGGGTTTGCAGCACCTGCCCCATAGATTTCAGGATCCAGCGACTTTACCATATTTACTTTTGCTGCTGTTCTTTTATTATAGGTGTCCGGGTTGGGCAAGGCAACGGGGATACCTACATACAAAGAAGTATCCATACCGGGTTCATAATTTTTTATAAAACGTTTCACCTTCCCATCTACATCCTTCATAATAACCTCATCATCACCCATATCTTTTACAACTGTTTGTGCATCAACCGGTCTGATCCAAACGGTTAGGCGCGGATCGAGGGAATTTTTCAGAAAGTTGACAAAAGGCGCTGCGGGCTTTAACCGGTAATAAACCGAAGGATCAGGCTGATTATAAGCTCCAAGGGGCCAGCTATCCAATGCTGAAGTGCCGGGAAAAGGAACGGCAGCATTATCACTGCTGTTTAAAATCAACGGATAATCAGATGCATTTGAGGCAATTTTATTAAATGCAACCTTAACATCCACGCCAATACCATTCATGTCATCTGTTTTTTCAGAAAGGCGCATCAAAAACCTGAGGTGCAGAGAATTAGCAAACGCTCTCCACTTAAGGGCATCTCCATGATACAGGATATCTGCATTTTTAGTAAAACTGCTTACTGAAGTTGCTTTTTTAAGCGATTCATTGGCAGCTTCAAGATCACTCAATATACCCTTAAAAACATCTTTTTGCTTATCGTATTTAGGTTTTAAAAATCCACTGGTACCTTGCATGGCTTCACTATAGGGCATATTACCCCAGGCTGAACTAAAGTATCCATACCAATAAGATTGCATAACAAGCGCCACCCCGCGAAAAAAAGCAGAATCCATTGTATTGGCTGCCCTTTCCTCTAAATAACCGGCATTAGCCAGAGGTAAATACAATGCCCGGTATCCCCAGCCTCTTGCTTTCCACGCGAAATTATTGGCTATAGCCACTCCTGAAAAATCTTGCTGGCTATATTGTATAGCGTAAGGCAATACGCACTGGGTGGTATTCCCTGCAAAATTGGTTAGCGCCATATTCATAGCCGTACTGGAAATTACCTGCGTCATGATAAATGCAGGGTCCACCTGTTCTGCAGTCAGGGTGTTGGGATTTAAATTGGTTTCTGTCAAATCCTTATTACAACCTGCAAAAAACAGCAGGCAGACGATACTCAGTAAAGTTCTATTGTATATATTTAATGATTTCATACCGTTGTGATTTCTAAAATTGAACATTTAATTTAAGACCCATAACCGCTGTCCATGGCGCCATGTTTGCACGATCCCACCCCAGATTATAAGGAGCGCCAATACCCGTCCTCATATAGCCGGCCGATTCAGGATCAATATTGTTTTTTGCGGCTGTCCAGATAATTAAATTCCTCATAAAGACAGAAAGAGACAAGGCCTGAGCTCTGATAGGAGTAGTCCATTTAGCGGGAAAATTGTAGGCAACAGCTAATTCCCTTAACTTGATAAATGAGGCATCATACATCCATGTTTGAACACCCTGATCCCAGTAGCCAAATTCAACGATATCATCTATTGGAAAATATTTTGTATCAGGGCCTCCAAAATTTTCAATATAACCCCCACTTCCGTCAGCACGAACTCCCGGGAAGAAGGCGCCATTACTCAAACCGGTGCTCGTTAGCGGGAAGCCCCCTAATTCAGCAGTTCTCCCACCTACATAGGTAAGCCCATCAGCCGCATTATATATTTCCGGATGACTTTTTATTTCCTGAGCTAGCTGATCTTTATTTCCGGCAAAGGAATTGTTGCTAAGAATTCCTGTAAAAGTACTGGAACCGGGCCCCTTATACCAACTTTCCTGCCTGCCATCCCGGGTCATTCTTAACATACTTTCGGAATAATATTTTCCACCTTGTCTCCAGTCAAGATTAGCAGAAACAGTAATTCGTTTGTAGGTAAGGCTGGTTTGATAACCCAAAGTGAAATCACTAATTACATTACCTATTTTCTTTAGATTGGGATTACGGGAGGTATAGCCGTTGGCATTTAAAATCGGCCAGCCTATATATTCACCTTCTTCAACCCGCACCACATCATTCCCCCATACATCGCCAATATACTCTCCCACTTTGGTTTGGTTATAGGCGTTTGTTCTGGCCCAGAATTGAAAGACGGTTATACCTTCGGGTAAGGTCACCAGCTTACTCCGGTCTTTAGTAAACACAAAATTCATATACCAGGTTAAATGTCTGCTCTTTACAGGGGTGCCATTTAACGAGATTTCCACTCCCTGATTTTTTACCACGCCGGCATTAACACTGGCTGCCATATAACCCGTTTCGGGAGGCGTGCTTACATTCATTATCTGGTCTCTGTCTTCTACTTCATAGTAGGTGAAATTTAAACCCAACCGATTTTTGAAGAAAGACAAATCAAAACCCGCTTCTGTAGATACGATACTTTCAGGTTTTAAATTATTGTTGGCCATACCGGTTTGTAAAGAATAAGTGGTATATGAACCCCAGTTGGATTTTACTAAGGTTTGGGTTAACTGATAGGGTTTGGTGTCTTTACCTACCTGAGCCCAGCCACCGCGGAGTTTTATGA
Organism: uncultured Terrimonas sp.; assembly: GCA_964518685.1. Classification (GTDB taxonomy): domain Bacteria; phylum Bacteroidota; class Bacteroidia; order Chitinophagales; family Chitinophagaceae; genus Agriterribacter. Next base: position 8,478 of record CAZFGP010000070.1, on the reverse strand, counting down.
GCGATACAAAATCGGGCATGGTAATCATATCAGAGACAATAAGGCTTAAGGAAGCAGAAGGATAAAAATAGGATCTGTTATTGGGTGGCAAAGTGCTCGACCAATCATTTCTGCTGGTAAGATCTAAATAAACCATTTTTCTATAATCAAAAGAGGCCATACCATAAAGGCTGTTGATTCTCTTCCTGCTGAAGGCGCTGGAATAGCCCACGGAATTTCTATCCACATTACTGGAAGTATACAATCCGGGCAAGACCAAATTTTGTCCTCCTATACCCGAACTTGTACCATTCTGTAATAATAAATTTCCGCCGCCGGAAAGGTTCATCGAAAAATCACCAAAACGTTTTTTGTAAGACAACAGGAAGTCTGCATTTGTTTCCTGCCCGATACTTGAGTTATAATTATAACTGCCCAGGCGGTTCCTCACTTCCGTCCAGCCATGCTGCGAGGTTGTAATATAAGATTGATAAAATGTACCTATCCGTCCCATTAAACTCAATTCGGGAGTGATGGCATAATCCAATTTAATATTGCCATAGGCGTTCACCTTTTTGAACTTATCAATATTTACATAAGCTGTGAACCAGGGATTATTAAAATGATCATCCCAAACGTTTTGTTGTATGCCTTCCACTTCCCAATAATCTCTTACTGCATTGATATCAATATAATTGGGCATGAAATAGAGGTCTTCAAAAGGATAATTATCCCAGACCTGAGATCTGAAATTATCGGACCTTGAATTGGCATAATTGAAATTGGTGCTAAGCTTTAATTTTTTGTTGATATCATATGTTGCTGATAAGGCAAAAGCATTTTTCTTTAGCTCTACACCCGGATAGGTTCCATTGGCCCTGGTATCCAGCATAGACAGGTTGAAACTTAGTTTTTCACCTGAGCTATGCACATTAATTTCATTAATAAAGCTATTGCCCGTTTGAACAAAATTCTTCACATTATCAGGATAAGCTTTCAACGGAACAGCCTGACCATCCGAATCCCACTGAACTGCCGGAGTACCCATCGGCGCTCCCCACCAACCTACCTGGGCAGGATTAAAAGTCCCCCGACTTCCATTGGCAAACCAATCCTGCTGAGGAAGGTAATGATAGGGCATACTTGCTGTGTAAGAAGAATTGAAGGAAACACCAATTCCTTTTTGAGCGCTTTTACCCGATTTGGTAGTTACGATTAATACGCCACTTCCTGCACGGGAACCATATAACGCTGCCGCACTGGGACCTTTTAACACAGAAACGCTTTCAATATTTTCGGCGCTTAAATCAGACAAAACACTGAGATTATTACCAACAGGCAGACCATTGATGACAACAAGAGGGGCATCATCTCCCGATAAGGATTTGATACCTCTTATTAAAACCTGAGGATCGCTGTTTATATCCATTGTGGTATTACTGATTTTTAAACCCGTAACTTTTCCAGTGAGTGCATTCAACACATTCTCCTGAGGAACTTTTGTCATTTCTTCCCCTTTCACTTCGCCTACAGAGTATCCCAAAGCCCTCTGCGATCTGGCAATACCTAAGGCAGTAATAACAACTGCATCGCTTGCCTGGGCGGCATCCTGTTCCAATACAATGGTAAAGTTCGTTTGAGTACCTACGCGAACTTCTTTACTTTTCATTCCAATAAAACTGATAACCAGAATTGAGTTGTTGGAAGGCACGTTAAGACTAAAATTACCCGAATGATCCACTGTCGTTCCAATGCTTGTACCTTTAACCATCACCGAAGCCCCTTCTAATGGATTTCCTCCGGGATCTACTACCCTTCCCGTGATATCTATTGGCGGAGGTTCGGGCAAAGCAGTAGTTGGGTTATTTTCAGGCAACAGATTAAATGGCTTAGGCTGGATAACTATTGTGTTAGCCACTATAGTATAAGTTAAAGACTGGTCTTTCAAACATTCATGAAGCGCCTGTTCAATAGAGGCATTCCTTAGAGACAAATCCACCTGAGCAGATTCTTTGATCAAGTCTCTATCATAAAAAAAGGTATAGCCTGTTTGCTTTTCTATGCTATTGAAAGCATCAGGTAGAGATATGCCTTTTTGTACAATGGTAACTTTTTGTGCATACGTATTTGCATTAACCTGCAAAATGCAAAACAACAACAGAGGAACCATTAATTTCATAATCATTCCCATTTTGTTCATGGAAAATCTGGCACCGGATTGCTTTTGGTACCCAACAATAAAAATCATAGTTTTGATTTTAGGTGATGAAATTTGTTTAACGAACAGTTTTTTAGCCTACCGGTTGGCGATGCTCCAACATCGCTGACCAATTTTTATTTTCTTATTCACTTGTTGATTCTTATCATTCAATGTACGTTTTATCCTAAAGCACGGTGATTTTCTTCCCCTCAATTTTAAATTTCACGCCACTGAGTTCCAATATTTTCAGAATATCGTCCAATTGTGCATTTCGGCTTATCTTCCCTTTAAATCGTCGCTCCTGACTTTTTTCCGGCAACTTATATTCTATATCTGCATCGTACCACCGCGACACCTGACGCATAATTGTTTTTATATCTACATCCTCAAATTGAAACTTACCATTTTTCCATGCTATCACCGCTTCCATGTTAGCCTTTACCTTTTTTAAATTGCCCGAATTCACCTGTAGAATTTCCTGCTGCCCCGGCTCCAGCAAATCCGACATTTTATTTATAATAACCTTTACCCTTCCTTCCAGCAGGCTCGTTTTAACCGTCTCTTCATCTTCATAGGCATTGATATTAAAATGAGTGCCTAACACTTCCACTTTCATATCAGCTACATTCACCCGAAAGGTCCTGTCAGGGTCCTTTGCTATTTCAAAATATGCTTCCCCTCTGAGTTCCACCTCACGCAGCTTGCCTGAAAAAGAAACAGGATAACGCAGGGAAGAGGAGGAATTCAACCAAACGCGGCTGCCATCAGGTAAAACCAATTTGTACTGTCCACCCCGGGGTGTTGAAAGTGTATTGAAGACCTCTTTTTGGGGTGCGGTCTGTTCCGTAATATTATAGATCAGGGTAGCGCCAAGCTTCTCGATTTCTGTATTCCCTACCTGCAGCATCATCCCATTCTGTAGACTGTCCAAAATAACTTTTGAGCCGTCCTCTCTGGTGAGAATGGCCTTATCACCACCAGGCACAATCATTGCAGGTTTTTCAACATGCAATACCGAAGTCAGGTTTTCCGAAGACGGGCTGCTTTTTAAAAACCAAAAAGCCGTACCTCCAATCGCTAAAACTACACTTGCAGAGACAGCCAACTTCTTCCAAAAGGAGAAAGCGCCGGATCTTATTAAGAGCCCCTCTTTCGCTTCTTTCCCCTGCCGGAGGATTTGTTCAAATAGGAAATTGGCTCTGTCTTCCGGCAAAGCCAGCCCCGGCCCTGTTTCCCTTATCACCACATCAAGAAGTTCTTCAATGTCCTTCCTGTTATCCGGGTCAGCGAGTAGTATCATCAATTCTTCCTCTTCTGCTACAGTAATTTGCTGCAAAATGTACCGGTTGAACAGATATGATAAACGAAGTGTTGACATACATCTTTTCTATCGGGCAAATGATAGCACCCTGACTATCTATGACTGTTGTAAGATTTGTTTGGGTGAATCACATGAAAAAAATATTCCGGAGAGAGATTAGAAGAAGAATCCAATAAGAAGACCAATAAGTAATTGCAACCGCATCAGGCAATAGTTACGAATGTTTTTCATAGCGAGTGAAAGGTGTGTCTTTACGGTTTCGGGGCTTACCTGTAGGATACTTGCTACTTCCTCACGTTTTAAGCCCCGCACTTTCATTAAGTCATATACTCTTTTTTGTTGTCCGGGCAGTTGCTCTATCGCTTTTTTCAAAATTCCCCTATAAACCTGTTCCATAATCCGGTTTTCTGCCTCATTTTCAACCACCGGTTGCTCCTTGCGCCACTCAGCAACTGCTTTATAACCCCGGGCAATATGACTTAGGTAGTCATAAACTTCATTGCGGGTAATGATAAACAGATACGCTTCAAAATTATCTATCCGGGTTAGCGCTGCTCTTTTAAGCCATATCTTCAGAAAAACATTCTGCACAATTTCTTCTGCAATTATACTGGAGTGAGAAATTTTGAATGCGGTATTATATATTTTATCCCGATAGCGATCATATATCTCCCTGAATCTTAATTCATCACCTCCCGCGATCAGTTCCAAACACTTCTTTTCATATACAGGATCATTCATAGCATAGTATAATCTGTTATGACATTAGGCTAAGATATGGATTTTATCAATTGAGACAAAACGATTATTCGTATCTTTAAGCGGGTTTGCATAAAAGAAACCTCCGACCGAATAGTTATTTTTAACCTTTACAATATGTTGCTTTCTTACCCTCAGTTACGAAAACCTATTAATGGTAATATTATTTTAGCCGGAGATATAGGAGGTACCAAAGCAAACCTGTCCTTATTTAGAATTGAAGGAGAAAGCGATTTTCATGTAATTCGTGAAGATAAATTAAACTCGGGAGCATTTGATAGCATTGCGGATCTTTTACGGGAATTTGACCCGGAAAACTTCCAGCCTCATGCTGTTTGTTTTGGGGTTGCGGGTCCGGTACTGGATGACAGGGCCAAGCTTTCCAATTTACACTGGGGAATAGATAAGAAAGAACTATCGGCACTTTTTCCGGCAGCAAGGATTCATTTAATCAACGACCTTAAGGCTACTGCTTACGGGCTGGCAATGTTAAAGGAAAAGGATATTGCTGTTATTCATAGCGTTCAACCAGAAATTGGTGGCAATGCCGCCATTATTGCGCCTGGTACAGGACTTGGGGAAGCCGGCATCTTCTGGGACGGGAAACTCTTCCATCCATTTTCTTCTGAAGGCGGTCATAGTGATTTTGCGGCAAGGAATAGTGGTGATTTTGAGCTGTATACTTTTTTGTCTGAGCAATATGGACATGTAAGCTGGGAACGCGTTATTTCCGGCCCGGGTATAACAAATATCTATCGTTTTTTGAAGGAGATTAAAAAAATGGAAGAGCCTGAATGGCTAACTCAAAAGTTGGTTCATGGAGATAAGGCGGCAGTAATAAGCAGTCATACCATACAAAGTGAAATATGCGCAGAAACCATGCGACTCTTTGTTCGTTTCCTGGCTTTTGAATCGGCTAACCTGGCCTTAAAATTCAATGCTACAGGAGGCATATTTATTGGCGGAGGCATTCCACCGAAAATACTTCAGCTATTAGAAAACAATCAATTTGTTCATTCTTTCCTGCAAAGCGGCAGACTGAATATATTATTAGAAAAGGTGCCCGTAAAGATTATACTGAATCCCAAAACTGCCCTATTGGGAGCTGCCTATTATGCCGCTACCCATTGATGAGAATAAGGAATACATCTGAACAACAATTACACGAAAAAGATGCGCCTGTTCGTTAATCTTCTTCTTTGCCTGCAGGAATAACCAGTAGCGGCACATTGGTATGGTATGACATTCTGCGGGTAGTACTCGGATGAAAAATTCTGTCCCATACACTTCGCTGATAGGTAATCATGGCTACCATATCAATGCTGTTTTTTTTGATATAATCCTGCAGCGTATCTTCAAATCTGTGACCCGATAAGTGGTTGGCGATAATAGAATCGGTATGAAGCGCTTTCTGCAGTCTTTTACCATACCCTGCAATATTTGTGCTATTCTCCATATATAGGGTAGCATCTGCCGAATCTTCATCTGTAAATACCACTACATGCAATTCCACCTTAAATATATCTATCAGGCGCCTGATTTGCTCCAACACATTTTCGTCTTCCTCAAACTGATTGGTAGCCAATAATGCTTTCCGGGGAGGATTCCAGTCATACTCATAAGGAACAACCATCACCGGAATTCTTGTCTTTCCGGTAAGACCGGCTGTTTTACTTCCCCATATCCTGTCCTTCAACCCGTTTATTCCGAAAGTACCCATTACGATGAGATCAAAATTCTTTTCTTCGCTAAGGCTCAATATATGTTCGTCTACTTCCCCCTCTCTCAGAAAGGTCCTAATTTCCAGGGATTCAGTTTCGGCTATACTTGCCTTAGTCTGATCCAGTTTTTTTTGTGCCTCAATCAGCAAGGCGCTGTATTTTTCAGGCACTACTTCTTCATCTTCACTGAATAACCTGTCGGTTACATCCACCACATGAAGCAGGTTAATCTCCATGTTAAGTAATTTGGCAGTTTGTACAGCATAATTTAATGCATTGGCTGCACAGGAAGAAAAATCGGTAGGTACAAGTATTTTTTTCATTTTAGAATTGAAATTTTATTCATTACCTGAACAAAGCAGGGACTAAAAAATAATACGTAAAATTATACAATAAGAAATATTTCAAATAAACTTTTTCCTTACCGATTATTGACAATCTTCATTTCATGGAAAAGGACAAAGGATCAACAAAAAAGGCCCTGCCAACCAAACAAGCAGAGCCCTATACAAAACTAAACCAACTGTTATTTTACTTCAATCTGTTTCTTTTCGTTGTTTTTTTTAAGTTCCTCCTTCCGGGGGAGTAAAACATTCAAGACGCCATCGTTGTATTTCGCTTCTATGCGATCTTCATTGACATCACCGGGCAGATTAAAACTGCGGCTAAAAGAAGCGTAATTATATTCCTTCCTCGTAAACTTTTTTTCCTTTTCTTCTTTACTCTCCTCTTTTTCGGAACTGATAGTGATCATGTTCCCGCTGATATCAATCTTAAAATCCTCCCGCTTCAGTCCGGGCGCCGCAAGCGCCACATTATACCCTCCCGCATCCTCGGTAATATTTACCGAAGGCATAGAAAGGGAGTGTCCCCAGAAGTTTTCGTCTTTGGAAAACCATTCATTCCAGGGTTTGAAAAAATCATCAAAAACGGAAGGTAATCCAATGCTTCCGCGTTTTGTTAGTGCAGACATAATGAACCTCCTTGTATTTATTTTAATAATTGTTTCTGTAAGAACTATAGAACTAATCAAAACTAAAGAAATGAAATGACCGCGTGGAAGACTTTAATCAGGAATAAATATGATAAAAATCACAGCAGTCAACTTCAATTTTTGAGCGCTTCTTTCTGCTGTCTTTTTTCAAGTCTGCGAAAATAACCCCTAACCAAAAAACTATGTTTCAATCCTTCCATGACCTCGTTAAAATTACGGGTACTCTTACGGATGTTTTCCAGGCTTACATGGATAGACTGAACCATAGCCGAATCTTTCAACAAAGCCTTTGCCGGCCCCTTCCCTTCATTAAGATCATGTCTGATTCCCGCTGTAACTTCAGACAACTCATTGGCCAGGTTATCTGCCTGTTCTGCCACTTGCTGAATTTGTTTAATAGTATGGTTCAAATTTGCTGAGAGTAGGGTATCCGTTAGTATAGCGCCTAATGATCCTTTTCCGTTTTTTACATCCAGCACCATATTATTTAACTCTCCTATCGTATTATTAGCCTTTTCTGAAGCCTTTCTGATATCCGCAACCGAAGCGCTTAAATTTGCGGGCAAAGATTCATCATTCAGCAAAGTCCATAATGCCGTACTGCCATTAATCTTTTTTAAAAGTTCTTTGATTTCAGCCGCTGCAATAGCCAAATCACTGTTGGTTCCGGAAAGTGTGTTTACCATATTTTCGATATCGGGAGAGATCCGTGCTTCCAGGGTATCTTTGTCTTCTACAAGACCTTCATCTCCGGGCAGGGAGGTAATGTTAATTACCTTGTCACCCATAAGTCCGTCTGTGGCGATGGTAACCACAGCATTTTTACGGATGTACTGCTTCATTTTGTTAGCAATCAGCATTTCCACTTCCACCTTGCCATCCTCCAGAATATGAATTTGGTTTACGGTTCCCACAAATATCCCGGCATACCGTACATTGTTTCCCGGCGTTAATCCCTGAACATTATTGAAACGAGACTTTAAAATAAAGGTTGATGAAAAGAGACTTCTGTTTTTTCCAACCATATATAATAGCAGAATCAATAAGCCCAGCGCGGTCAAAACAAAAATGCCCAATTTGAGGTTCGAAGTAGATTGCTTAGCCATAGTTTTTACTCAAAAAATGTTTTAACTGCGGGGTCGCCAGACTGTAACAATTCATCATAAGTACCTTCCGCATAATTCCGTCCTTCTATCAGCATAATCACCCGATTAGCCACCATTCGAACACAATCCATATCGTGGGAAATAATCAGCGATGCCGCATGATATTTGGATTGCACTTCTTTAATAAGGGCAATAATTTCTCTGCTGGTAATGGGATCCAGACCGGTAGTAGGTTCATCATACAGAATAATAGCAGGTTTAAGGATAAGGGTTCTGGCTAAGGCAACCCTCTTACGCATCCCACCCGATAATTCAGCAGGCATCATATTGATGGTATGACCCAGTTTCACATCTTCTAAAGCATTCCTTACCAACTTATCCACTTCCTGCTGCAACAG
>CAZFGP010000069.1:0-21733 GCA_964518685.1 uncultured Terrimonas sp. | reverse complement strand
AGGTAAAACGATCTGTACATGCTTAGAAATACTTAAAGGGGTGAAATTAAGTTTTTTTCTAAAAAAGATTAATATAGCCCAAAACGGCTAATAAAGAGTAGTTTACGAGAGTGAGAAACTCTATCGGTAACGATTTAGTAATGGTGCTTACTGCACTTGCTTTCACTTGATTACCTTGTAAATCATTACTGCAAATTTAATAAAAAAAGGGTAAAGTATATTAAGGCTTTACCCTTTTTTGTCTTTATCCTTTCAATTTAGGTGCTCCTGTTAAAAAAATCTTTCCCAATATGGGGGAAACTGTGATATTGATTTCAACATAATTCTCAAATTTTGGCATATCAACAATAGATGCAACTCCGAAACAAATAGTGAGAACTTCTAAAAGATTATGCTATGGAAATCGTGTTGAATAAAATATTATCGCAAATTCATCATCAGGAAAATAAACTTTCTTCTCAAATGATGCGAACGGCGGATGAGGCATACCAAATGACTTTGTTCCTAAAAGAAATGTTGTGTACCATAAAAGATAAAGTATTGCAGGGCAGCTTTGTAGATGAGCAGCAGGAGATTGACTTTTTCAGGAATATTAAACCGCAAATTTTAGGAAAACTCATTTACTATAACAAAGTATTCCGCCTCGAAACTACTTGCCCCGTGAGCAATGGGAAACTACATCAAAGCTATTATGAGAACCAATTAAAAAACCTCAAATCAGAATATAAAGAAAGGATTTGCAATGAGGATTTTTACAGGTACTACCGTGCAGGCAGGACAGACCGTGACCATACTTACTTCAGGCTCGGGCAAATCAATTACCACGATGGATTAAAAAGTGGAGTGTTTGAAATTGACCTTAGTTTCTCAACCTATTATGATAACAAGATAGCCTACATTATAGCGAATGAATTACTTTATACTTATGTGCTTACCAAAATCAACCCCGAAGACAATCCCGATACGATTTTACTAAATGGAGATGCAAACAAAGATATTTCGTGGACAAATTCTCAAAACGCACTTATCGAACTGATATACGCCCTATATGCTTCAAATTCCATAGCATACGGAAAAATAGGCATCCGAAAATTAGCTTTGATTTTTCAGGTGCTATTCCGAACTCCCTTAAACGATATACATCACTCTTTCCACCGAATGAAAACAAGAGCGGGTTCCCGAACGGCATTTTTAGACCAACTCAAAATATCCCTCGAAGAATATATGGATAAAGACCTTTAGCTGTTTCAATACAGTAATTTCAAAGCAGTACACAAAATGTACTGCTTTTTTATTTGCCAATATATGCCAATTGGCAAATCCTTGTTACAAAACACCCACCCTCTCCTAAACCCTTATTAAACAAGGTTTTCTCCGATTGTAAAAATTTTCAAAAAACCACCAAACCAATGGGTAAGGCTTGGCAGACAAACACTGCCACCTTTAGGAGTTTTGCATAGTGAACATTTAAAAGCTGTGCAATGAAAATAATAACTATCGAAGAAGAAGCGTGGCAACAGCTCAACAGCCGTATCAACGCCCTTGCTGACTACCTGAAAAGATTGGACAATACAAGCTATGATGACCTGTGGCTCAATAACCACGAGGTATGCCAATACCTGCACATCAGCGAAAAGACCTTATGGCGTATGCGTACCAAAGGCGAGATTGCTTATTCAAAAATCTACGGTCAGTATTTCTACACCATTGGAGCAATTAAGGATATGCTTAACGCCAATGCCATACAGAGCAGCGATGAATTTGTGCAGGAGCTTATGGCAAAAGGTAAAAGCTATATCGAAAAAGGCAGAAAGTTAAAGACTGATAAAAAATAGGTATGAACCCTTAAAAGTATATCCCTATGAATATTGATAGAATGGAATTTTTGGCGTGGATGGAACGCCTGATGGGTCGCCTTGATATGCTGGGCGATAATATAAATGAGTTGCAAAAGAAACGTAATAGCATAGATGGCGAGGAACTGCTCGACAATCAGGATTTACTACAAATGCTGAAAATCAGCAACCGTTCCCTGCAACGGTATCGCTCCATAGGCAAGTTGCCCTATTATACAATAAGCGGAAAACTATATTACAAACTGTCCGATGTGCATCAGTTCATCAGGGAAAGTTTTAACCCTCCTGCACCAAAATGAACGCCAATGAAAGACAAAGACTGCCTTTGAGTGCCACTTCGGGCAATACAGCCAACGCTTACTTTACATTCGGCGGTAAACTTTAAAATTTTCAGACTATGAGTGAAGAAACAACAAATAAACAGGAAATGCCCGAACAGCTATCGGACATCTTATTGGTGCTGGATAAAGAAAAAATGAAAATCCAAGCCGTAAAGAGCATTGACGAAAACGGGAAAATGGAAACCGTTGAACCCACGAAGAAAAACCAAAACCAATTTATGCGTGTGGACAAAAGCGGCGATTTTTTTTCCAACTTCTTCTCCAATTTTTTCAGCCAGCTAAAGAACCCTACCAATTTTTCATTCTTCAAAGTATCGGCTGATGAAGCCGTAGATAAAGCACAGGAAATGCAAAAGCAGGTAGATAAGCCAACTCCTGACGGCGAAAAAGTGATGAAAGAACACGAAATAAAAGCCGAAGCAAAACAAGATAATAAACAAGAAAATCAAAAAGATATGGCTACAACACAAACAACGCCGGAAGCCAGCGAATACCGCTATAAGCCGGAGCAGATTGATTGGGACACAATGAACAATCTCGGATTAAGCAAGGAATACCTTGAAAAAAGGAACCTCCTTGAACCTTTATTGAAAGGTTATAAAACTAATGAACTCTTGCCGATTGGCGTTAATCTCGGTGGTACTATCCTCCGCACGGATGCTCGCCTGTCTTTACAGCAAGCCGAAGACGGAAAGGTAGTAGTGGGAATACACGGTATCAAGAAAGAACCTAACCTGCACTTTGAGTTTTTCGGTCATAAGTTTACCGATGAGGATAAGAAAAACCTGCTCGAAACGGGCAATATGGGGCGTGTGGTTAATCTTGTAAATTCTAAAACAGGCGACCTTATGCCGTCCATTATCAGTATAGACAGGCTTACTAATGATGTAATTGCCTTGCGAACGGATTTCATAAAAATTCCCGATGAAATTAAGGGTGTGAAACTGAACGATGCCCAAAAGCAAACTTTAATGGAGGGTAAACCACTAAAATTAGAGGGTATGATTTCTACCAAAGGAACGGAGTTTTCGGCAACGGTACAGTTCAATGCTGACAAGCGTTATGTTGAGTTCCTGTTTGACCGCAATAATTCCAATAGGCAAACCCAAAGTAATGGACAAACCAATCAGCAAAGCCCACCGCAGGAAGCCCCAAGAACTTTCAGGGGTAAGGAACTGGATGACGAACAATATAACAAGTTCAAAGCCGGGCAAACGGTTTATGTTGATGGACTGATTGATAAAAAGGGACAAAAGTACCAGGGCTATATCACGCTCAACAAAGAAACGGGAAAAACAGATTTCTCTTTTCAAAACCCCGATAAGCTCAAAGCACAGGCAAAACCGACCGAAGCCCACAAAACGCAAACTGCCGTCAATTCGGAGGGCAAAACCAACGAAGCGACCAAAAAAATCAACGAGCCTTTGAAATCGGGACAGCAAAGACCGAAAAACAAACAACAGCAGGAACAACAGGAAAAACCCAAAGCTCCTGCAAATTCCAAAGGCGTAAAAAGGTAATTAAGTATGAAAACAATTATTGCAGAAAAACCAAGCGTAGCAAGGGAAATAGCCGGACTTGTGGGAGCATCTGATAAAAAAGATGGCTACCTGACAGGGAACGGCTATTTTGTTACGTGGGCATTCGGTCATTTAATAGGATTGGGAATGCCCGAAGATTACGGCATTTCAGGGTTTGACAAAGCATCATTGCCGATATTGCCCAACCCGTTTGTGCTAACCGTCCGGAAAGTAAAAAAAGACAAAGGCTATACCGCCGATACAGGTGCGTTAAAGCAACTGAAAGTTATCGAGCAGCTTTTTAGCCGTAGCAACAGCATTATTGTTGCTACCGATGCAGGACGTGAGGGCGAACTCATTTTTAGGTACATTTATGAATACCTAAAATGTAACAAGCCCTTTGAACGCCTTTGGATAAGCTCGCTTACCGAAAAAGCCATCAAACAAGGCTTTGACAATCTAAAAGACGGGGCAGCATTTGACGGATTGTATCAGGCGGCACAAGGCAGAAGCCGTGCCGATTGGCTTGTGGGCATCAATGCTACACAGGCGTTGAGCATTGCCGCAGGCAATGGCATTTATTCGCTCGGAAGAGTGCAGACGCCCACACTGGCTTTGATATGCAAACGCTATCTGGAAAACAAAAATTTCTCGGTAAAGAAATATTGGCAGATACAGTTATTACACCACAAAGAACTGATAGATTTTAAAAGCCTTTCCAAAACCAAATGGGAAGACCAAAAACTTGCCGATGATACGCTGAAAGCCATTCAGCGAAGCGAAACGGCAACAGTTACATTAGTAGAAACCAAAAGCGTTACAGAACAACCTCCTTTATTGTTCGACCTTACCGGATTGCAGAAGGAAGCCAATAAAAAGCTGAACCTTTCTGCCGAAGAAACCCTCAACATTGCCCAAAGTCTTTACGAAAAGAAGTTTATCACTTATCCCCGTACCGGAAGCAAATACATTCCTGAAGATATGTGGGCAGAAGTTCCCAACCTCGTGAGGGCTTTGCAGGATAGGGAAACCTGCAAGCAAGCCGTATCAAAGATGAAATGGGGACGTTTCAATAAACGTATCGTGAACGATTTGCGTGTTACCGACCACCACGGATTATTGATTACAGATAAAATCCCATCAGCACTGAACGCAAAGGAAAATGCCGTTTATGATATGATTGCTTTTCGGTTGCTCGAAGCCCTTTCACAAGCCTGTATCAAAGAGCTGACCGATGTCGGTTTACAGGTATTGCATTACGATTTTACTGCAAAAGGCTGTAAAATCATAGAAGCTGGCTGGCGTTCCGTTAAGGGAAGTTTCACGGACGATGATACCGAACCTATACAGGATTTACCCGAACTGAAAAAAGGGGATGAACTCAAAATAAAAGAAGCCTCCGTTCTCGAAAAGAGAACCAAACCGCCTGTGCTTTATACCGAAGCAGGGCTTTTGTCGGCTATGGAAACTGCCGGAAAGGAAATCGAAAATGAAGACGAACGCAAGGCTTTACAAAATATCGGTATCGGTACTCCGGCTACAAGAGCCGCAATAATTGAAACTCTGTTTACCCGTAATTATATCCAACGTGAAAAGAAATCCTTAATCCCCACCGAAAAGGGATTGCAGGTATATGGATTGGTCAAAGACCGCAAAATTGCAGATGTGGCAATGACCGCCGAATGGGAACTCGCATTGCAGAAAATCGAAAACAACGAAACTGATGCCGGAGCATTTCAAAAGGAAATGGAGAAATACGCTTCATCTATTACCGATGAATTGCTGCAAACTTCCATTGCCCAAAACAACCTGCCTAAATTGGTTTGCCCGAAATGTAAAAGCCAGCAACTCATTATCCGTGATAAGATTGTCAAATGTCCTGATGAAGTTTGTAATTGGGTACAGTTCCGCAATGTATGTGGTGTACAAATCGGTATAGCCGATATTGAAAGCCTTGTCAGCAAAGGGAAAACTTCACTCATCAAAGGAATGACAAGCAAAGCCGGAAAGAAATTCGATGCCTACATCGTGTTGAATGAGGATTACAAGACTTCCTTTGAATTTGCCAAAAATAAAAGCTACAAAAAGTAATGGAAAATAAGCCTACCATTAGTCCAATGGAAATCAGGAACCTGATTTATACCATACGTGGTAAGCAAGTGATGCTGGATAGCGACCTCGCTTCCTTATATCAGGTGGAAACAAAGAACCTCAACAAAGCCGTAAAAAGAAATATTGAAAGGTTTCCCGTTTCTTTTTGCTTTCAACTGACCGAAGAGGAAGTTGAAAACTTGAGGTTCCAAATTGGAACCTCAAGTTTGAGCTACGGCGGAAGACGTTATTTACCCTATGTTTTTAGCGAACAAGGGGTTGCAATGGCTTCTGCTATACTCCGTTCAGATATAGCGGTTAAAGTCAGTGTTGAAATTATGGAAGCCTTTGTAGAAATGCGGAGAATGCTTATCAGCAATGCTTCTTTGTTTCATCGTTTAGATAACATTGAACTAAAACAATTAGAAGCAGACCAAAAATTTGAAGAGATTTTTAAGGCTATGGAAAGCGACAAGCTCCACAGCGAAAAAGGTATTTTCTACAACGGGCAGGTTTTTGATGCTTATGCTTTTGTTGCCGATATTATCCGAAGTGCCGAAAGTTCCATTATCCTGCTGGATAATTATGTAGATGACACGGTACTAACCTTATTGGGCAAACGCAATGATAATGTAACTGCCACTATCTATACCAAAAATATCAGCAATCAGTTACGGCTGGATGTACAACGGTACAACAGCCAATATCCTCCGATTGAAATTGAGATTTTTTCTGATGCTCACGACCGATTTTTGATTATTGACGATACGGAACTCTACCATATCGGAGCATCACTGAAAGACCTCGGCAAAAAATGGTTTGCCTTTTCGAGAATGGATATTGAAGTCGGCAGGATGCTTCAAATCTTAAACAACCCTTAGAACGAACCTCTGAACATTCAGAGGTTTTTTATTGCCCATTACGTCAAATCCCGCCACTCAAAGCCAAACCCTGCCACTTCTGCAAAGGCTCTTATCTACTGCTATAATTTTAGGCTTCAAGTAAAATTCTAAACAAAATTATAGTATGAATACACAACAAAAAGACCTATCGTATTTCAGATTACGACTGCAAGAATTATTAAACACCAGCTTCCCCGAAAAAGCGAACGACCAAAAATTTATTGAGCAACGTTCTTCGTGGGCTGCTAATGCCTACGAGGGTGCTTTTAGTTCGGGAAACGCTATTGAGCAATGCAACGAAATAGCCAATTACATTCTTTTTGAGGGCTTGCACTTCTCCAAATTCGACACCGTATTTCAGGTAGTCTGCAATGAGTTTGATACCATAATGGCAGATGAGGAACTCCGACCATTCGCACTAAAAATGTTCCCTGTTTGCGAGCCTGTTTTTTCCGGCTATGAACTAACCGATGATTTCGCTTATAACACAGAGTACGACCTGCTCTATACCGAAATAACGGGAACCATCGCAATATGGATAGAGGAAAATGGGCTTCAGTAAGAAGCAACATCTCCAACAGAATATTGATGCCCTACGAATTGCTTTTAAACTGGAAAAGGAGAAACGACAAGCCACCGTAGGCGAAAGACTGTCAATGATGCGTTATAGCGGATTTGGCGGTCTTAAATTCGTGCTGAACCCCATAGCAAGTGAAATAGACATCAATAATTGGAGAAAAACGGAACACGACCTTTTCCCGATTACACAGGAACTCCACCAGCTACTCAAAGAAAATTCCGAAGACGAGAAGCAATACCGCAGGTATGTGGACAGTATGAAAAGCTCCGTACTGACGGCTTTTTATACACCGCCACAGGTCATAGATGCCATTTCCGCAACCTTGCGTGAAAGCGGTCTGAACATTGACAAATTCCTTGAACCCTCCGCAGGTATCGGCTCATTCATACAATCTTTTTCGGAAAACCAACAAAGTGTTACCGCTTATGAAAAAGACTTGCTCACAGGCAAGATTTTAAAACAGCTTTATCCCGATAGCAATATCCGTATAAGTGGTTTTGAGGAAATACCCGAAAAGGAACAAAACAGCTATGATGTAATCGCCAGTAATATTCCATTTGGCGACACTTCTGTATTTGACCTTTCCTACTCCCGAAACAAAGACACAGCAAAGGTACAAGCTGCCCGAAGCATACACAATTACTTCTTTCTGAAAGGTACTGATATGCTCCGTGAGGGCGGTTTGCTGACTTACATTACTTCACAGGGTATTTTAAACAGCCCGAAGAACGAACCGATACGCAGGGCGTTGATGCAGGATAATAATTTGGTTTCAGTTATTCGCTTACCCAACAACCTGTTTACGGAATATGCAGGTACAGAAGTCGGTAGTGATTTGATTATCCTACAAAAGAATACGGCAAAACAAGGGCTAACCGAAGCCGAAGAACTGTTTTGCCAAAGCAGACAAACGGAATACAACACTCCGGGCAATGCACTCTTTAAGGACAGCACAAGAATTGTGCATACCGACCGGAAATTAGATACCGACCCTTACGGACAACCTGCACTTATCTATACGCATAAAGGCGGCGTTGAGGGAATTGCCAAAGATTTAAAACAAATGCTTTCCGAAGATTTTGGAAAGCACCTGAATTTGAATTTATACAAAGGCGAACGGAACGATGAACCTGTAATACAAATTCCTGTTACACCAATACCAAAGGTTACACCTCCGGTTATCGAACCTGTAAGCATTCAGCAAAAACCGCAACCTGTAACCCATCGGGAAAGCCCACAGGAATTAAAGCAATTAAGCATCTTCGACCTGTTTGAAAATGCGGACGAGCCTGTAATGGTTGCTGCTCCGCCCAAAAGAACTACACAAGCCAAAAGGCAAAGCACTAAAACAAACCGCCGTGCAATAGGTCGCCAAACCGACCTGTTCAGTACGATGCAGCAACCTTATACGCCTCCTGTTACTAATAGAGCTACCAATGGAAATACATCAGCCAACGGCAAAAAACAGGACGTTATTGGCGACCTGTTTTCAAATATCAATGGGAATGGCCAAGCTGATAAGCCAGCCGTTCCCGACACCATTCCCGAACCTGCTCCGTACAGTGGCGAACTGCAATCGTTCCACCGTAACGATTGCCTTGTGGTGGATAATGGTTGGGTCGGTCATCTGCAAGATGTAGATGTAGCAAACGGTACGGCTGTATTCCATCCTTTAGCTTTACCGACCTTACAGAAAGCAAGAGCCGAAGCTTATATCGGGGTGCGTGATGTTTACCAACAGCTTTACACAAAAGAGGCACAGCATCAGACCGAATACAAGGAAGAAAGGGAAAACCTTAACCGCTTATACGATGCCTTTATCAAAAGGTACGGTAATCTTAACAGTGCCGATAATGCCAAATTGATTAAAACTGACAGTTCCGGTAAGGAAATCCCTTATCTGGAACGTGTTATTGGTGGTGTTGTACACAAAGCCGATATATTCAGCAGACCTGTTAGTTTTTCTACCATAACCATAGCAACGGATAATCCCGAAGAAGCGTTAGCGGCTTCGCTGAACAAATACGGAAGCGTGGATTTGGGCTATATGTCCGAAATAAGCGGTATGACCGATGATGCTTTGAAAGAAGCCTTACACGGTCGTATTTACTACAATCCTCTGCAAAAGGAATACGAAATATCCGAACGATGGATTGCAGGCAACGTAGTGGAAAAAGCCCAAGAGGTTAAAACCTACCTCGAACGCAATCCCGATGACAGCGAAGCCAAAGCAAGCCTTACGGTTTTGGAAGAAGCCCGACCAAGACGAATTGAGTTTGAGGAACTCGATTTTAATTTGGGCGAACGCTGGATACCCACAGGCATTTACGCCCGATTTGCTTCACATCTTTTTGATACAGATGTACTCGTTCATTACTCTGAAAGCTCCGATGACTTTTCCGTAAAGTGCGACCGTAAGAATTTGCATATATGGGAAAAATACGCTGTCAAAGCAGAAAGCCGGACGTTTGACGGGATTGCCCTGCTCAAACACGCCCTTGTCAATACCACGCCTGATATTACCAAAAAAGTAATGGTTGGCGACCAAGAGGTCAAAGTACGGGATATGGAAGCCATACAAATGGCGAATACTAAGATTGATGAAATCCGTACCGCCTTTACAGATTGGTTGCACGCCCAAAGCGATGAGTTTAAAAACAGGCTGACCGACCAATACAACGATACGTTTAACTGTTTCGTTCGACCGAACTATGACGGAAGCCATCAGGATTTTCCGGGATTAGACCGTAAGGCATTGGGCATTGAAGATTTGTATTCAAGCCAAAAGGACACCGTTTGGATGATAAAGCTGAATAACGGTGCTATCTGCGACCACGAAGTAGGTGCAGGAAAAACGTTGGTAATGTGTACGGCAGCACAAGAAATGAAGCGTTTAGGGTTAGCTCATAAGCCGATGATTATCGGGCTGAAAAGCAATGTTCACGAAATTGCCGAAGCATATCGTACCGCTTACCCTCACGCAAAAATATTGTTTCCGGGTAAGGAAGATTTTACGCCCCAAAAACGCCTGCGGATTTTTGGGGATATTAAGAATAACGAATGGGATGCTGTCATCTTAACGCACGACCAATTCGGAATGATACCGCAGTCGCCCGAAATACAAAAGGAAATCCTCGAAATTGAATTAGACAGTGTAGAGCGTAACCTCGATGCCCTGCAATCGCAAGGCAAGGAAGTTACCAGAGGGATGCTTGCCGGAGTAATCAAGCGGAAAGAAAACCTCGAAGTCAAGCTCAAAACCCTGCAACACGATATTGAAAACCGTAAAGATGATGTGGTGGATTTTAAGATGATGGGCATTGACCACTTGTTCGTTGATGAAAGCCACCAGTTCAAAAATCTGATGTTCAACACAAGGCATACAAGGGTAGCCGGATTGGGCAATGTGGACGGAAGCCAAAAAGCATTGAACCTGCTCTTTGCTATCCGTACCATTCAGGAACGCATCAATGCCGATATGGGAGCAACCTTTCTTTCGGGTACAACTATCAGTAATTCGCTTACCGAATTATACCTATTGTTCAAATATTTGCGACCAAGAGCATTGGAAAAACAGGGCATTCATTCTTTTGATGCGTGGGCAGCTATCTATGCAAGGAAAACAACCGATTATGAATTTTCGGTTGCCAATAATATCGTTGCGAAAGAGCGTTTCCGCTACTTTATCAAAGTACCGGAGCTTGCACAGTTCTATTCTGAAATCACGGATTACCGAACGGCAAAGGATATAGGTATTGACCGCCCCAATAAAAACGAGGTATTGTATAACATACCGCCTACGCCCGACCAGGAAGATTTTATCCAAAGCCTGATGGAATTTGCAAAAACAGGAAAAGGAGAACTACTCGGAAGAGCACCTTTATCTCCATCGGAAGAAAAAGCAAAGATGCTTATCGCCACAGATTACGCCCGTAAGATGTCGCTTGATATGCGAATGGTAAGCGGTGCGTATGATGACCACCCCGATAACAAGGCTTCGCATTGTGCAGCAAACATTGCCAAGTATTACAACAAATTCAACGCACAAAAAGGAACGCAGTTCGTTTTCTCCGATTTGGGAACCTACAAGCCGGGCGAATGGAATGTGTACTCCGAAATCAAACGTAAGCTCGTGGAAGACCACGGCATACCTGCAAATGAAGTCCGCTTTATTCAGGAGGCGAAAAATGATAAGCAACGTAAGGAACTTATCAAAGGAATGAACGAGGGTAAAATCCGTGTGTTGTTCGGTTCTACAAGTATGTTGGGTACAGGGGTAAACGCACAGAAAAGAGCCGTTGCCGTTCATCATCTCGATACACCGTGGCGACCAAGCGACCTTGCCCAACGTGACGGTAGGGCTGTCCGAAAAGGTAATGAAATTGCCAAATTCTTTGCCGATAACAAAGTAGATGTGATTATCTATGCCGTAGAAAAATCATTGGATAGTTACAAATTCAACCTGTTGTACAATAAACAGCTATTTATAGACCAGCTAAAAAATAACAATCTCGGCAAACGAACGATTGACGAGGGCAGTATGGACGAAAAATCGGGAATGAATTTTTCGGAATATGTGGCTATCCTATCAGGAAATACAGACTTGTTGGATAAAGCCAAGTTAGAAAAACAAATTGCTGGACTGGAAAGCGAAAAACAGGCGTTCAACCGTTCTAAATTCAGTGCCAAATACAAACTGCAAGATTTTACGGACTTGCTGGATAGTACGCAATCACGCTTAAACAGAATGAACCTTGATTGGGAAAACTTACAGCAACGCATACAAAAACATTCGGACGGCACAATCGCAAACCCTGTACAATTGGACGGTTTACCGCCCAATGCGGATATAAAACAAATCGGTGCAAAGCTCAACCAACTTGCGGATAAAGCCCGCACCGGAGGTCAGTATGATGAAATAGGAAGCCTGTACGGTTTTACCTTATTGGTCAAAACCGAAATGTCCGAAAAAGAGGGCGTAGATATTCGAGTAAACCGTTTTTTGGTACAAGGAGAGGGTAATATCAAATATACCTACAACAACGGTCTAATTGCTAAAGATGAAAAGCTGGCTGCAACGAACTTCCTTAATGCACTGGAGAAATTGCCCGGCTATATCGAACAGGAGCAAAAGAAAATTGCGGAGATACAAAAAGACCTACCCATTCTTCAGGAAGTGGTAAACGGTACGTGGTCTAAAGAAAGCAGGTTGAGCGAACTCAAAACGGAACTGGCTGCCGTTGAGCGAAAAATACAGTTATCCATTACGCCGGAAACGAAAGAAGAACCTGCGGAAAAAACCGAAAAGCAAAAGCTAAACAGTTCGGAAAATATTATACGCACAAAAGGTATTCACTTACCTCGTGGTGTATTGTAAGAAAGATTATTCTCTTTCTTCCTTTTCATCCATTTTACAAATTAGTGCATCACGTAGGCTATCAAGGAATTTAGTTCTGTTCATTTTTCGGCTTTTCAATTCCAAATAAGTATGGTAGAAGTCGCCTAAATTAATATTAAAAGCAAGTTCAAACGTCTTAGCTATGACTTTGATGTCTGCATTTCCATTATCAAATACACCTTTGGAATGGAGTGCATAAATCAGTTCTGTTAATGCTGTTTTGCTTCCAGTCCAATTCAAAGAAGAATTATTAGATACCCTTTTTTGATTGTTATTATTTAGTTGGTCTTCGAGATAAACTTGTATCAGGTCATAGGCAATTATTTTGGCAACTTTATAATCGTGGGAAGTGGAAAAACGATGGTCTGCTTCAAAATAAAACGTGTCTAAACTTAGCTTTATATCGCACTTGCCTCTTACAAATAGTTTTTCGTCAATAAAAGAATTATTGGTTCGATAGTATTTGTAAAATTCAAGGTTGTTGTCAAAATATCTTTTCAGTTTTCTCAATTCATCGTTTAAATATTTCCTTATGGGCTTTGTTCCGTAAGGCTTTTTTGTTTCGATTTTATAAACAGCATTAAAGTAAATGAGCTTTGAAACAATCGCAGGTTTTTGATGCTTAAAAAAACGGATTTCTTCATCGGTATTCTTAAATCCTCTTTTCAAAACATACTCCTTTAAATCTGAAAGGCTTTGAACGATTAGCCTTATAACTGCTTCTATCCGTTGTATAGGACAATCAGTTTCAATTTCTAATTCGTGGATTGCAGTTTCCAATCCATTTAGTGTTTCATTATAAAATTTATCCATTCAGCAATTTTGAAGTCTTGATATTTAACTTTCTAATAGAAATGCCTAAATCTTATTGTATTTAGGCATTATCAGTTTCTTACTTACCATTATTTCAGTTAATGCTTATGTTTCATTGAAGATTTTTTGTTACTGGTAGTATTTTTTCTTCAACCACAAACTTGCACGTACTAATAGTATCAATACAGGCACTTCCACAAGTGGGCCGATTACGCCCACAAACGCCTGTGGGGAATGAATACCAAAAACTGCTATCGCTACTGCTATTGCCAATTCAAAGTTGTTTCCTGTGGCTGTAAATGCGATTGAGGCGTTTTTGTCGTAAGGAACTTTTAGGGATTTATTGATAAAGAAGCTCACGAAAAACATCAGTACAAAATAGATTACTAACGGTATGGCTACTTTTACCACATCCATTGGCAACTCTAATATTTTATCGCCTTTCAGACTGAACATTAATACGATTGTAAACAATAAAGCATATAATGTAATGGGCGATATTTTGGGTACAAATTTTCGGTTATACCATTCTATACCTTTTGATTTAATAAGGAAGTAACGGCTTAGAAAACCTGCCAAAAATGGAATGCCTAAGTAAATCAATACGCTTTCTGTAACATCTTTCATTGATACGCTTACATTGAAATTGGCTAACCTTAATTTTGCAGGTAATACATTGATGAATAACCAAACTAAGAAGCTATAAGAAAGTACCTGAAAGATGCTGTTTAACGCAACTAACATCGCTGTATATTCTCTGTTTGCCTTAGCTAAATCGCTCCATACGATTACCATTGCGATACATCTTGCAAAACCTATCAGTATCAAGCCTGTCATATAATCGGGTTCATTCCGTAAAAACAAAACGGCTAACCCGAACATCAATACTGTACCGATAACCCAATTGATTAATAAGGATATACCGATTACTTTTTTATCCTTAAACGCTTGGGGTAATAATGAATAATCCACTTTTGCCAATGGCGGGTACATCATCAGTATTAAACCTATTGCCAATGGAACGTTTGTAGTGCCAACGGATAAAGCATTTGTAATTTTTGAAATGCCCGGAAAGAAATGTCCCAATCCTATGCCTACTGCCATTGCAAGGAATATCCATAAGGTAAGGTAACGGTCAAGAAATTTTAGTTTTGGTTGCATAGTGTGGCTAATTTGTAAGTTCTTTATATTGGTTTGATGTCAATAAATTTTCTAATTCTGTAATGTCTTTGATTTCAATTTTTATCAGCCAACCCTTTTCAAAAGGTTCTGAATTGATTAATGTTGGTTCTTTTAATAGTTGCTTATTGGTTTCAATGATTTTACCCGATACAGGCATAAACAAATCACTGACCGTTTTAACCGCTTCAACAGAGCCAAATACTTCATCCTGCTGAAAACTATATCCAACGTTTGGTAAATCTGCATATACGATTTCGCCCAATTCACTTTGTGCAAATGCTGTGATGCCTATTGTACCTATGTTATCCTGTACGCTTATCCACGTATGTTCTTTTGAATATTTTAAATCGTTTGGAAATTCCATTTTTCTGATTTTTTAGATTAATAACCTCTCCTTAAATTTTCTGCGTATTCATTGGGTAAAATGCTTTCCTCTACTGCTTTTGCTGCCCTTTCAATATCATAATCAAAGCGTATAAATTCTACACTGATACTGTCTTTATCCAATACTGAACTATCTTCATTGATTGTAAGCATTACATAACCGCCTCTTACATCACTGTCTTTTGGTTTGCCTACCGAACCTATATTTATGGCGTGTCTAAAATGATTTTGTCCGTCAATACCGGAATTTAAAATACGGTGGTATGGCTTGTGTGTATGCCCGAAACACATAATGTCTGCGTCTGCTTGTTCCATTATCCTAAGCATACTTTTTTCTTCCCTATCCTCAAATAAGTATTCGTTTATTTTTCTTGGACTTCCGTGTACTAATAATAAATTGAGCTTATCCTCATTCAATTGAAATTCTACTTTGATATGTGCCGGAAGTGTACGCAAATAGGCTCTTTCTTCATCTTTCATAATAGAGTTGGTAAATGAAATAGAGATTTTCCCATTATCTTTTTCTCCGTCTGTTTTGTACGCACATCCGCAATCGTTGCTCATACGCCCAATGCCAAAATCATAATTTCCTGCAATGGTTGGTATTTTCCTTTTACGGATTTCGTTTACTACTTCGTTTGCCCAAATATTATAGCCTACCAAATCGCCTAAGCAATAAATACTGTCGGGGTTTCTTTTTTCTACATCTTCAAAGAATGCTTCTAAGGCAGGTAGATTGGCGTGAATGTCACTGAATAATGCAATTTTCATTTTTATTTATTTTGAGTTTAACAACAATTTGAATTTGGGTCACAATTTGGCTTTTCGGCATATACCGTTATACTGCGTATGATAGTAGCATTGGATTTGTATAACGCTATTTCTTCATCGTTCAGATAGTTTTTCAAAATATCATCGGGTACGATAATGGATTTGTCTTTCTGAATGGTTACGTTCTTAAATCCTGCCTCTGAAATGTAGCCGAGGTATTGCTCTTTGTCTATTGCTCCTGCAACACATCCTGCATACATTTCTGCTGCACTTTGTATTTGCTTAGGCAATGTTCCTGTAACTACAATGTCTGAAATGCTGAAATGTCCGCCCGGTTTTAATACTCTGAATATTTCTGCAAAAACTGATTGCTTATTTGGTACAAGGTTGAGTACACAATTACTTACTATCACATCTGCCACGTTAGCGGTTACAGGCATTTTCTCAATATCGCCCTGCCTAAACTCCACATTGTTAAACCCTAATTTTTCTGCATTGGTACGGGCTTTGTCTATCATAGCTTCTGTAAAGTCAATACCTATTACTTTTCCTGCTTCGCCTGTTTCGGCTCTGGCTATAAAGCAATCGTTGCCTGCTCCGCTTCCTAAGTCAATAACGGTATCGCCTTGTTTGATTTTTGCAAACTGTGTAGGTAATCCGCATCCCAAACCCAAATCGGCATCGGGATTATAACCGTCAAGCTCGTTGTAATCTTCGCTCATAATGTTATAGACTTCGGTACTACAACCGCCCGCACCACAACAGGACGTAGCGTTTGTATCTTTGTCTTGCAAGGCTATTTCACTGTATTTCTGCCTTACCATTTCTTTGATTTCGTTTTCTGATTTCATTGTCGTATTTTTTGTGAAATGTATTTTAATGATTTCTTTACTGGCTGTTTTTTAGCAACATCCCGAATTGGGTGTACAGCAAGCATTATTCAACTCTGATAATTTTACTTTTTGCTTTTCGGCAGGAATACCGCAAGCATCACTTGCCAAGCAAGCAGTTTGTTTATTCTTTAGCACAAATTGGTTTCCGTTAAAATCCAAGTCGTATTTACCAACTGTTTCGCTTTGGTATTCTACTTCTATTTCGGCATCTTCAATACCTAATTTTTCTTCGGATAGTTTGATGATGTTTAATAGTTTGGTTGGCTTTAGTCTGTGTTCAAAATCGTTAGCATTCCATAATTGGAAATTCACAACTTTTTCATTTCTAATCGTTCCGCCACAATCAATAAAGTGTTTAGTAATAACGCCTATTTCTGTAACGTGGAAGTGTTCCGGTACAAATGTTCCGTTCTCTAATTGAAATTCAACATTATCTAATGCTGGTAATATTTCTTTGATTTTTGATAGTTTCATTGCTTTTTGTATTATTGTTATATAGTAATATTGCGATTGATGTAGATAAATTTTTTAACAGCATTTAAGCTGTAACTTATTAAAGTAGAAATTGAATTTTGGAAAGTAAACCAAGATATGTAACAGGCTTATTAATACTGCTCCGGGCAACAGGTTTATGGCTATGGTTCTGAATGTGTGAAAGCTCTCTACCTGCTGAAAGTGGTTTACTAATGTAATTCCGTTGCTGTCAAGGTTTATTTTAATGACTAAAAATACTGCTATGCTTGCAAAGTGAAAGCCGTTTACTAACAGATGTATAATGTATTCCCAACGTGGTAAACCGCCCATAAATGTACGGCTGTCTTTTTCTACATAGGCATCAACAATCAATGTGATAATATCGGCTACTACCAAAATAGCACCGAATAAAAACAAGCTATTATTTTCTATATTGATGAATAAGGAAATGAGAATACCTGTAAACAGAATGGCTCTGATGGTATGCGTAAGATGTTCAAATTTGCTTTCCTTATGCTCGTACAAACGGTATTTATACAAGTGAAGAAATACACCGTCAAATAGTGCAAGCAAAGAATAAGCTATAAGCAATACTATTGAAATGATAAATGCGATTTCCATACGATTAACAGCATTTTTGATTGGTTACGGTAAAGATGATTTTTGAAAAATATTCTTTCAGTACATTAAAGGTTTTTTCATCAATGCAATAACAGATAGTATTGCCCACTATGTTTCCTTTTATCAATCCTGCGTTTTTCAATTCTTTTAAATGCTGTGAAACGGTAGGTTGTGCCAATGGCAGTTCATCCACTATATCACTGCATATACAGGCATTTACTTTTAAAAGATATTCTATAATGGCTATTCTTGCCGGATGTCCCAATGCTTTTGCGATAATCGCAATTTGGTTTTGCTGGTCTGTAAAATGGTCTGTTTTAGTTGCTCCCATTATTATGATATTTTAATATCGCAATATTACGATGTTTATTTTTAATAGACAAGAAATTTGAAAAAAATTATTCTTGCTGTACCAAATGCTGTAAGTTCGGGTCATTCTTGATACGCTCCAATTCTGTTTTGATAATCTGAACAATGTCTTGCTTTATCTGACGGTAATTGCTTTCAATCTGCTGTTTCATTTGGTCTTCGCCGTTTTCATCAACAAAAGATAAAATTTGCGGTATCTTTTGATAGGCTTTCGTTTCGGAGGCTACTTTTTCATTATCTACCACAATTTCAGCGTGAAATATCTTTTGCTCGATACGTTCATCGAAATTGTCCGATACAGAACCGACAAACATACCCTGTGTCAATGTTGAAATTTTGGAAGCCGGAATAAGGCTGTCTAACTGTGTGGAAATTGAAGTTGATTTATCGTTTCGGTTAATGGTCATACTTTGGCGTTTCTGCAATACTTTCCCGAAGCGTTCTGACAGGCTCTTTGCCGTTTCGCCTACTACCTGACCGGAAAAAACATTACCTACGGTATTCTGAATAACCTTACTCTCTTTGTCGCCGTAATCCCGTGTTAATTGCGAAAAATCCTGAAAGCCCAAACATACCGCTACCTTATTACTTCTCGCCGTTGCGATAAGGTTATCCAATCCCCTGAAATAAATTGTAGGCAGCTCATCTATGATAACGGAACTCTTTAATTGTCCTTTTTTGTTGATGAGCTTGACAATTCGGGAATTGTACAAGCCCAATGCTGCGGAGTAGATATTTTGGCGGTCGGGATTGTTACCAACACATAAAATTTTTGGCTCTTTCGGGTTGTTGATATCGAGCGAAAAATCATCGCCTGTCATAACCCAATACAACTGCGGGCTAATCATTCTTGATAATGGGATTTTCGCCGATGCGATTTGTCCCTGTAATTGGTCTTGTGCTCCGCCTTGCCAAGCATCCATAAAGGGCGACAAATAATTTTCCAAATCGGGATATGAGGTTAAAATCGTGAATACGTCCGAATACTTTTTATTCAACAACTCAATGGCGTGTGGGAACGTACAATATTTGCCGTCATCATAGATTTTCAGATACCAAATAATGGCGGCTAACAGGATAATCGGACTTTCCACAAAGAAATCCCCTTGCTTCTGTATCCACGACCTGTTGAGGTTCAGCATTATGGTATAAGCCGCTTCGTAGGCATCCGAAATGTCCGTCATAAATTCGGGGTTCAACGGATTACAACGGTGGCTCTTGCGTGGGTCGTCAAAATTGATGACGTAGAATTTGGGTTGTACTTTGTATTTGTCCCGATGCTTCAGCAAATGGTTATAGGCAATGGTAGATAGGTCGTCAAACTTGAAATCGTAGATGTACATTGAGAAGCCTTTCTCAATCTGCTGCTTGATGTAATTGTTTACGATTGCATACGATTTTCCTGAACCCGGAGTACCCAACACAATCGAGGCTCGAAAAGGATTGACGATGTTAATCCAGCCATTGTTCCATTTTCCTTTGTAATAAAACTTTGTGGGAAGATTGATAGAATATTCGTTTTCCATCAGTTTGGTTTCCTGTTGAAAGCTCTCGTTCTCGTTATTGAAAACATCGTCCATTAAGTTGGTACGGAGCAAACGGCTCATCCATACGCCTGCCATCAGAAAAGCGATATAACCTAACGATATAGTAAGGATATACAGGAATGTACCTATTGCCGGAGATAGCTTTAGCAATGGTGTGTTCAGGAAGAACAGTACAAAGCCAATGCCTAACGCCACGTAAATTTTAGACCAGGTTATCTTCTCATTCTTTACGCCCTTTGTTCCTAAGCAGCTTAAAGCCAGTAAAACCAAAGCGAATGCTTTGGTATAAAGGGTATGTGAAAACAAACCCGCCGTTCGGTCGAAATTACCTAATATCTTGTTGATGATTTCCAGTGTCCAGCCACGTTCCAAAAAGAAACCATAGCAAAACCAATAAAGGTGCATCAGTACCAAAAGAATACTTACTGCCCTCATAAATGCCATTATCTTGGCAAGTCCTCTTAAATCGTCTTCTCCCTGCATTATTTTTTAGTTTTAATGTTCGGGCGTGAATTTAAAAGCTCTAAAGAGTGGCTATAAGAATGTGGCAGCCAATGGCAGTGGGTGGCGGTGTTTGGCTGATTGTTATTTCTGACCTCTTTGGCGTTTCCTTTTTTTCTTCATCTTGTTGGCAAAATCCTGTTCCTCATAGTCTTCCCCTTGTGCTTCGGGCAATAAACCGCCCAATGCTTCTATCAAACTGTCTTCGTGTTTTTCAGTATGTAAGAAGTCGAACAAATGATGTGGTTCTTCCGCAGGTAAATCCTCTGTGTCTTTTGAACGGGATATTTTTGCCCGTGGCTCATCAGGCTCTTTAATATTCGGTTTAATGTTATTGTTCCAATAATCATTAAAAGTATTGGCAGAAAGTTCTTTGCTTAAATTTGAACCATTCCAGACCGTTTTGGAATTGTGGTCAATAAACGTCATTCCGTAAACACGACCTGCATCATTTCTACGCACCACTACGTTAATGCCCTGTTCGGCTAACTGTTTTTTAAAAGCCTGCTCATTACTTGTTGATTGCAGGGCAATGGTAACGGCAGCTTTTAGGGTTGGCTTTGTCGGGTGGTTTTTTAAAGCCTCTTTGCTTTTCGCAAAATATAATTCCAAAGCAGGAAGCCCTGCGTTTTTACCAAATAACGAAGCCTTAAAAGGATGCCCGGCTCTTTCGCCTTTCTCATTTAAGGGAATATATAATAAACCCTGCCGTAGCTGCCCCTGCAATTCGCCCTCCACTTTTTCGGTGGTAACATTGAATAGGGAAAGCAAGGCATTGTATTCGCCCAAAGTCTGAAATTTATAATAATTCGGTAAGTGGCGAACTACTGAAGCGATTTGGCTTTTTATATCGCCTGCCCGATAATCCACCGGACGGAAAACCTTGTCGTTCTGCCGATGCTCCTTATCTGTTGCGAGTATCAATCCGTGTTTTCTTTCAAGCTCACGGCACACATTCATAGACCGCATTTTCTCGAATTTGTCCGAAATCTTTTTGCCCTCTTCGTCCACGCAAACCGATACAATATGAATATGGCTACGGTCAATATCAGTATGTTTGAAGACTACAAAAGGCTGTTCGCCGTAACCCATTTCCCGCATATACTGTTCTGCTATTTCCCGATATTTTTCATCGCTTACCTTATCATTCGGGTCGGGATTGAGCGAAATATGCAAGGTGTGTTTCTCGGTATTGCGGTTGGCGATGAGGTAAGGAGCAAAAGATTGGGCTAATTGTGCTACGGAATAATGCCCGTTGGCGGTTTCAATCATCTTATTGGCGAACAAAATTTGCCCATTTTCATTCTCTACTTTGAGCTGATTATACGCCAATGCCCCATATAAATTTCCGCTTCTACCAATTTTTGCTATCATTTCTAAGGCTGTTTTTTTAGATATTTTGCTTCAAATTCCTCGCTTATCTGAATAATTTTTTGGCATAACATCGCCATTTCAGCCGTCTGTTTTTCCAATTTGTACAGGAACGCTGC